>CAZEDA010000078.1:0-12552 GCA_964510915.1 uncultured Rhodocyclaceae bacterium
CGTCGGCCCGAGCGGAACGAACGTGGTGCCGGCGAAGGAGCCGGTGAAGAAGTAGCGCGACCCTGACCGACGCTCCTGGCGGTGTCGGTTCGAGTTCTCGGCGGACGCCCGCGGGGTCGCGGGCGTTCAGTTCATCAGCAACACGTCCGGTCGCGAACCGGCGATGCCGCGCCGCAGCGCGACTAACACTTCGTGAACCAGTTTTTGGGCGGTCGACAGGCGAGACGGGCTGCACTGACGCATCCCGCATCCGAGAGGCCAAGGTGTTGCGCAAAGAACCGACGCAATATGTACGCTTGATCGGTTTCGTAAGCGCAGGGATTGCGGTTTGACTCACCAGGTCGAGGTGACTCGTTGCCGTCGCCGTGGTAGAGGAGCATCCCGTGGATGCCGTCAGGTGCGAGGAGTTCGACGGCCAGCGCGTAGCCATACTGCCGCTGCCACGCGACCGTCCCGATCGAGCGGAAGCTGTCCACCGATGTGGAAACTGCGGATCGACCGAAGCGCGCACCCAGCGTGTTTCGCCAGATCAGGCGACGCCGAGTTGCATCGAATTCCAGTTCTTTGAAGTTGCTCACGAACTGGAGAGCAGCAAGCAGCCAGCAGAATCCGGAAAATCCCACGAGAACCCAATAGAAGGACCCGGCTTGCGCTCCGCCGAGCACCGGCGAAAAGATTAGCGAAAACATTGCCTGGAAGATGACCGCATTCGCCAGCAGATGCCGCCGCGGCGAATGTCGAAGCCGGAAGCTGCCATCGGATAGCAGAGTGATTCCTGCGGGTACGAGAACTGCCGCGCGCGATCGGGGCTCGTCCAAGATCGTCGCGAAGGTGTCCGACTACAAGACCTCGGCCGCGAAGTCCGCCAGCCGTGAACGCTCTCCGCGCTGCAGCGTCACGTGGCCGCTGTGCGCCCAGCCCTTGAAGCGGTCCACGACATACGTGAGCCCGGAACTGCCTTCGGTGAGGTAAGGCGTGTCGATCTGCGCGATGTTGCCCAGGCACACCACCTTGGTGCCGGGGCCTGCGCGGGTGATGAGGGTCTTCATCTGCTTGGGCGTGAGGTTCTGCGCCTCGTCGATGATGAGGAACTTCTTGATGAAGGTCCGCCCGCGCATGAAGTTGAGCGACTTCACCTTGATGCGCGACCGGATCAGATCGCGCGTGGCGGCGCGGCCCCACTCTCCGGCTTCGTCGTCGGTATGGTTCAGCACATCCAGGTTGTCTTCCAGCGCGCCCATCCAGGGCGCCATCTTCTCTTCCTCGGTGCCGGGCAGGAAGCCGATGTCCTCGCCCACGGGCACCGTGACCCGGGTCATGATGATCTCGGCGTAGCGCGGATCGTCGAGCACCTGTGAGAGTCCCGCGGCGAGCGTGAGCAGCGTCTTGCCCGTGCCGGCCTGGCCGAGCAGTGTGACGAAGTCGATCTCGGGACTCATGAGCAGATTGAGTGCGAAGTTCTGCTCGCGGTTGCGCGCGGTGATGCCCCACACGCTGTTCTTCTGGTGCGTGAAGTCGCGCAGTGTGGCGAGGATCGCCGTCTTGCCGCTGCGCTCGCGAACCTGCGCACTGAAGGGTTGCTCCCCGTCCAGGTGCACGAATTCGTTCACGAGCAGGCTGGAGGTGAGGGGACCCTGCACCCGGTAGTACGTGGTGCCCTGCTGCTGCCAGGACTCCATGTCCTTGCCGTGGTCGTCCCAGAAGGTCGCCGGCAGTTCCCGGGCGCCGGTATAGAGGAGGTCCGTATCCTCCAGCGCCTTGTCGTTGAAGTAGTCCTCGGCGGCGAGCCCCAGCGCCCGCGCCTTGATCCGCATGTTGATGTCCTTCGACACCAGGATCACCTGGCGCGGGACATGCAACTCCTGCAGATGGCGGACCACGCCGAGGATCTGGTTGTCCGCCTTGCCGGCGGGCAGCCGTGCGGGAAGTTCGCCGACGATGGCCTCGGTCTGGAGATACAGGCGGCCCGTGGCGTCCTTGCCGTGGGTGTCCAGCGGAATGCCGTCGGCCATGTCGGCGCTGGAGCGCGCGAGCATCTCGTCGATGAAGCGCGAGGCCTGGCGGGCATTGCGCGAGACTTCCGACATGCCCTTCTTGCTGGCGTCCAGCTCCTCGAGCGTCGCCATCGGCAGGAAGATGTCGTGCTCCTCGAAGCGGAACAGGCTCGTCGGGTCGTGCATCAGCACGTTGGTGTCGAGCACGAAGAGCTTGGTGGCGGCGGACTGCGGGGCAGGCCGGGCGGGTGCTGCGGGAGACGTCGACGTCATGCTTGGTTCCGATTCGTTCTGCTCTGGCGAAGCCCGGCACGACCCGCGGTGCTGCGCGGCTCGTGCCGGGCTTCCCTCGGGGCCTTATGCCGGCCCGGGGACGGCTACAGGGCCTTCACTGCCGCAAGGACCTCGTCCACATGGCCGGGGACCTTCACACCGCGCCATTCCTTGCGCACGACGCCGTCCTTGTCGATGAGGAACGTGCTGCGCTCGATCCCTCGCACCTGTTTGCCATACATGTTCTTCATCTTGATGACACCGAACATGTTGCACACCGCTTCATCGGTGTCGGCGAGCAGTTCGAAGGGAAACGCCATCTTCCCCTTGAACTTCTCGTGCGAGGCCAGAGTGTCGCGGGAGACGCCGTAGACATCGCAGTCGGCGTTCTGAAACTCGGCGATGAGGTCGCGGAACTGGGCGCCTTCGGTGGTACAGCCCGGCGTGTCGTCCTTCGGATAGAAGTAGATGACGACGTTGCGGCCCTTGTGGTCGGCCATCCGGAAGGTCTTGCCGCTGGTGGCAGGCAGGGAGAAATCGGGCACGGGGAGATTCTCGAGCATGGTCTGGGTGCTCCTGGGTTATTGGTCTGCTGGTCTGTAATGGGGCGGGGAATGCTTACGCGAACCGGGCCAGAAACTCCGGACCCTGCAGGGCCAGCGGGCCGCTGCGGCCTTCCACCTCGCCGGTGGCGACTTCGTGGCGCGGCAGGGCCTTGGAGGGCAGGGCGTCGAAATAGTCGCGCAGGCTCACGAGATCGTAACCCTGCGCCTTCCAGCCGGTGATGAGCTTTTCGAACACCGGCAGCAGCTTGCGCCCTTCCAGCTCGGCGTGCAGCGTGTAGACATGGCCCGTCGGAGGAATGTTCCGGGTGCGGTCGAGAAGATGGTCCACCACGGAGTCCTCGTCGAGGCCGTCGCGGCCGATCAGTTCGTCGAGTGTCGGCAGCGTGGTCGGCAGCTGCGGGCACGCGATGATCTCGCCCTGGTACAGCGGCACGAAGGGATGGGCGCCGCGCGTGTCGGAGCAGTAGTCGAAGCCGAGGCGCTGCGTGAGCCGGTACGCATAGCGGTTCATCTGCCAGCCCGCCGCACCGTGCAGTCGCGGGGCCTCGCCGAATATCTCCTGGAAGCGCTCGCACGCGCGCTCCATTTCGCGGCGCGTCCAGGCCTCGTCGGCCTGGGCCACGCCGTCCTGCCAGCGGACGTGATCCCACGTGTGCACGCCCACCTCGAAGCCGGCGTCGCGCACCGCGCGCAGTTCGTCTGCGCAGCGCTTGCCGATGTCCGGTCCGGGCAGCAGCGTGCCGTACATGAGCGTGAGCAATCCGTAGTGCGATACGACGGACGTGCGCTTCACCTTCTTTGCGAAGCCCTTGCGGAACACGCGGCGGATCGCACGCCCGGTGTGGTCCGGACCGAGACTGAAGAGGAAGCTCGCGCCCGCGGAGCGGCGCCGCAGCACATCCACGAGCTGGGGCACGCCCTCGCGCGTGCCGCGATAGGTGTCGACGTCGACCTTCAGGGCGATCTTCATGGCGGACTCAGTCCATCAGCCCGCGGGCCTCGGCCACCTGGGTACGGTAGGCGTCGTAAATGTGGCGCAGCGCCTGGTCCATGGGGACCTTGGGAGTCCAGCCGAGGTCCTCGGTCGTGTTCGTGATCTTCGGCATGCGGTGCTGGACGTCCTGGTAGCCCGTGCCGTAGTACTTGCCGGACGTGGTCTCGATCAGGCGCACCTTCGCGGCAGTGTCCCGGTACTCGGGGTACTTCATGGCGAGGTCCAGCATCATGGTGGCGAGTTCACGCACGGAGAACTCGTTGGCCGGATTGCCCACGTTGTAGATCTTGCCCGAGGCGATGCCGCCTTCGTTGGCGATCATGCGCATCAGCGCGTCGACACCGTCGTCGATGTACGTGAAGGCGCGTTTCTGGGCACCGCCATCGACGAGGTGAATCTCCTCGCCGCGCACGATGTGACCGAAGAACTGGGTGATCACGCGCGAGCTGCCTTCCTTCGGCGTGTGGATGCTGTCGAGGCCCGCGCCGATCCAGTTGAACGGACGGAACAGCGTGAAGTCGAGCCCTTCCTGGGCGCCATAGGCCCAGATGACGCGGTCCATCAGCTGCTTGCTGATGGAGTAGATCCAGCGCTGCTTGGGGATCGGCCCCACGACCAGTTCGGACTCGTACGGATCGAACTCGGCATCGCGGCACATCCCGTAGACCTCGGAGGTGCTCGGGAAGAGGATGCGCTTGCGGTACTTCACGCACGACCGGACGATGGGCAGGTTGGCTTCGAAGTCCAGTTCGAAAACACGCAGCGGTTCCTTCACGTACGTCGCCGGGGTGGCGATGGCCACTAGCGGCAGCACCGTGTCGCACTTGCGGATGTGGTACTCGATCCATTCCTTGTTGATGGTGATGTCACCCTCGAAGAAATGGAAGCGGGGATGGTCGGTGAGATCCGCCACGCGATCACTTTGCATGTCCATGCCGTAGACCTCCCAGGGGGTGGTCTCGATGATGCGTTTGGACAGGTGGTGGCCGATGAAGCCGTTGACGCCGAGGATCAGGATTTTTTTCATGGCTGGGAAGGTTGGCTGGCAGCGGCCTGAGGGCCGAAGCGGCGGGTGAAGGCGGCGGGGTCGACGACCGTACCGTCGATCTCAAGAGTAAACACCGGCAGGGCCGTGGCGTCGCCGCAGGCGGCCCAAAGCTGCCCGTTGTCCACGAACAGGGTGCCCGGCGGCTGCGTGCAGGGCCGGGACCGGTGGCCGGTGCGCAGCACTCTCGCGGGCAGGCCCTGCACGCCCGTGCTGGCGCCCGGATAGGGCGGTGCCACACCACGAACGAGATTGTGCACGTCGCGCGAAGGCAGCGTCCAGTCGATGCGGCCGTCCTCCGGACGGCGCCCGCCGAAGTAGCTGCCCGCCGTGAGTTCCAGGGTGCGGCGCGGCGCGGTGCCGGCCAGCAGTCCCGGAAGACTCCGATGCAGGACGCATTCCGCCGCGACGGTGACTTTGCGGAACACGTCGAAGGCGGTGTCGTCCGGCAGGATGGGCACGGCCATCTGGTCGACGAGATCGCCGGCGTCGGGCTTGGTCACCATGTAGTGCAGCGAGGCACCGGTTTCCGTCTCGCCGCGGATCACGGCCCAGTTCACCGGGACCCGTCCCCGATAGAGCGGCAGCAGGGAACCATGGATGTTCAGGGCCCCGCGCGGTGCCAGCGCCAGGACGTCCGGCGGAAGCATCTGGCGGAAGTAGAAGGAGAACAGGAAGTCCGGCTTCGCCTCGGCGATGCGCGCCTTCAGTGCGGCGGCGTCGAGGTCCTCGGCATAGGCCACCGGCACGCCGGCTTCCCGGGCGCGATCGGCGACGGAGGCAAACCAGATGTTTTCCGTCGGCGAGTCGCGGTGCGTGACGACCAGCGCGACATCAACCCCACCGGCGAGGAGCACGCCCAGACAGCGATGCCCGACGTCGTGGTAGGCCAGCACCACGGCGCGGCGGCTCATCGGCGGTGCAACGCGCGGGGCGCTTCCGGTTCGGTGGAGAGGGCGGTGTCCTGCGGCGCGAGCACCGCGCGGACGAGGTAGCGCGGCCGCTGGCGAACCTGCTGGTAGATGCGGCCGACGTACTCACCCAGCAGGCCGATGCCGAACAGGGCGATGCCGATCAGGAAGAAGGCGATGCCGAACAGCGTGAATAGCCCCTCGGCCTCGGGCCCGACGATCAGCCGGCGGATCGCGAGGAAGATCACGAAGATGACAGACAAGACCGAGATGCCGATCCCGAACAGGGAGAACATCTGCAAGGGCACGATCGAGAAGCCCGTCACCAGATCGAAGTTGAGCCGGATCAGCTTGTAGAGCGAATACTTGGATTCGCCCGCTGCGCGTTCTTCGTGGCGTACCTCGATCTCCGTCGGGCGCTGCGCGAAGGTGTAGGCAAGCGCGGGGATGAAGGTGTTCACCTCGCGGCACGCGTTGATGGCGTCGACGATGTCGCGGCTGTACGCGCGGAGCATGCAGCCCTGGTCGGTCATGTGGATGCGGGTGATGCGCTCGCGCAGGCCGTTCATCATGCGCGAGGCCACGCGCCGGAAGGCGGTGTCCTGTCGCATCTGGCGGATGGTCCCCACGTAGTCGAACCCGCGGTCCATCTCGGCGACCAGCCGGCCGATCTCTTCCGGGGGGTTCTGCAGGTCGGCATCGAGGGTGACGATCACCCGGCCGCGGGCGTGCTCGAAGCCCGCCATGATGGCCAGATGCTGACCGAAGTTGCCGTTGAACAGGACCACCTGGGTGCAGTCGGGCCGGCGCTGGTACTGCTCGCGCAGCATGGCGCCGGAGCGGTCGAGGCTGCCGTCGTCGACGAACACGACCTCGAAGCTGCGGCCGAGCTGATCCAGGGCGGCGTAGAGACGTTCGAACAGGGCGGGCAGGCCCGCTTCCTCGTTGTAGACCGGGATGACGACGGAAACGTCGGGAGGAACGCTCATCGATGACGGGTTTCGGCAGGTGAGGCGAGGATATCACGCAGGGCTGCGCATACCCGGTCGACATCCTCGTCCCGCATGGTCGGGAACAGCGGCAGCGTCACGATCGAGGCGCCGATGCGCTCGGCGTGCGGGAAGTCCCCCTCGCGGTAGCCCATGCCCTGGAACAGCTTGAACCGGTGCAGTGCGGGGTAGTGCACGCCGACGCCGATGCCGCGCGCCTGCATGGCACGCAGGAACTCGCCGCGGCTGAGGCGTCCGTCCCCGAGCGGCAGCAGCGGCTGGAACATGTGCCAGTTGGTGTCGCCATCGTCCTCGGGGGGCAGTTCGAGTCCCCATGCCGGGTCGATCCGGTCGAAGTAGCGGCGGGCCAGCACGCGCCGGCGCTCGTTGAACTCGGCGAGGCGCGCCATCTGGCCGACGCCGATGCGGGCGGCGATGTCCGTCAGGTTGAGCTTGGCGCCGGCGAACTCCACTTCCTGTTCGCCATCGGGCAGGCGCACCACGCCCTGCAGCCGCATGAGTTCGCAGCGGCGGGCTTCCTCGGCGGTGTTCAGCACGAGGCAGCCGCCCTCGGCCGTCGTGAGGTTCTTGTTGGCGTGGAACGAGAAGCACACGAGATCGCCGAAGCTGCCGATGGGCCGGCCGCGATGACGGCTGCCGAGGCTCTGGGCGGCGTCCTCGATGACGCGCAGCTTGTGGCGGCCGGCGATGTCGTAGAGGCGATCCCGGTCCACGGGCAGGCCCGCGAGGTCCACGGGGATGATCGCCCGCGTTCTGGGCGTGATGGCTCTCTCGGCGAGGTCGAGATCGATCAGGCGCGTCTTCGGGTCGACGTCCACCAGCACCGGCCGGGCGCCCGCGCGAATGATGACGTTGGCGGTGGCCACCCAGGTGAGCGGCGTCGTGATGACTTCATCGCCAGGGCCGACACCCGCGATGTCGAGGGCGAGTTCCAGCGCGCCGGTGCCGTGTGCGAGGGCGCGGACAGGGCGTCCCCCGCAGTATTCGCTCAGCAGCGCCTCGAAGCGCTGCACGTTCGGACCGCTCGTGATCCAGCCGGAGCGCAGCACCTCGACGACGCCGGCGATGGTCTCCTCGTCG
Source organism: uncultured Rhodocyclaceae bacterium (assembly GCA_964510915.1). GTDB lineage: Bacteria > Pseudomonadota > Gammaproteobacteria > Burkholderiales. The sequence goes on from CAZEDA010000078.1 coordinate 7,874, forward strand.
AGGGTGGGGCGGGTGAAGGGCAGGAAGTCTTCGGCCATGGCAGGGATTCGCGGGTCAGCTGCGTGCGACGAGCACGACGCCGACGATGATGACGGCAATGCCGCCGAGGCGCATCGCGTTGAGGGATTCTCCGAACAGGTACCAGGCGGCAACCGCGTTCACCACGTAGCCGAGCGACAGCATCGGGTACGCGATGCTCACCTCGACGCGGGACAGCGCGAGGATCCACACCACGACGCTCACGACATAGCAGGACAGCCCGCCGAGGATGTGCGGCTCCCGCGCCACCTGCATGCCGATGGGCAGGGCATTGGCCAGCGTGAAGTCGAAGTGGCCGATGCTGTTGGTGCCGGCCTTCAGCAGCAGCTGGGCCGCGGCATTGAGCAGCACGCCGGTGAGCACCAGAGAAAAGGCGATGGCGGTCATGGTTCGCGAACCGCGGGGTTGGCCACCAGCACACGACGCGTGTCGCGCGCGAGCACGCGCATGGGCAGGGCTTCGCGGGTCATCTCGTCGAACGTCACGGGTTCCATGAAGGCGTAGGCGCAGGCGGGGGAGTTCCAGCGCGCGATGAAGTCGCGCATGTCGGGAATGCCGAGATGGGGCTCGCGCTCCAGGCCGAAGGCCATCTCGTCGGCGTAGGCTACCAGAGTCGTCGTGCGGCCCAGGTAGAAAGGCAGCGTCTGGTCATAGGTGCGCAGGCTGTACAGCGGGCAGTCCGCGCGAAGCGGTGTCTTCAGCTGGGTGGTGAAGCGATGACTGGAGAACGAGGGCGAGAGCGCGTCGTGGCCGGTGATCGCGAGCTGCCAGCTTCCGAGACCGGCCAGACTGATCGCGATGGCTGCGACCGCCCGGTTCTCCCGCCGCGCAGCGACGGCGGCGATGATCGCGCCGACGAACATCACCGATGCCGCACCCAGGATCCATGGCTCGAAGGCCTGATACAGCTCGACCGGCGTGCGGTCGTTGGCATAGCGGTCCGCCCGCAGCCCGAGAACGAACGCCGCGACCGCGATCGGCAGAAGCGGCACGGCGTGCCAGAACAGACGGCGCGGAGGAATGCGCGCGAGCGACTCGCCCATGAGCCACGCGAGCGCCGGGAAGACCGGCAGGATGTACGAAGGCAGCTTGGAGCTGGACGCGCTGAAGAACAGCACCACGAAGGCGCTCCACGCGAGCAGCAGCACCCGGCGGCGGCCTTCGGCGGAATGGCGTTCGTCGCGCGCCGCATCGAAGACGGCACGACCGGCGAGCAGAGTCCACGGCAGCGTGCCCGCCACCAGCAGCGGCAGGAAGAACCACCAGGGTTCGCTGCGGCGGTGAACGGGCGTGAGGTAGCGCTGGAAATGCTCGCGGACGAAGAAGAAATCCGGAAACTCCGGGTTGGCGACCGACACGGCCACGAACCACGGCGCACATAGCACGAGCAGGATCGCGAGCCCGGGCAGCAGACGGATTCGCCGGAGCATCGCCCAGTCCCGCGTGATGAGCACGTAGCCTGCGATCGCGCCGCCCGGGAGCACGAGCCCGACCAGACCTTTCGAGAGCACGGCGCCTGCGCACGCGGCCCACGCGAGCAGGACCCACCATCCCCGGGCGGCCCGCGAGGTATCCGGATGCTCCGCGATGAGGAACGCGCAGAGCGCGCCGGTGAGGAAGAACGTGAGCCCCATGTCGAGCGTGTTGAGGTGACCGTTCGCCACGGTCCAGAGCATCGACACGCACACGAGGCCGGCATAGTCGCCTGCCGGGCGACCGAGCGTCCTGCGGCCGGTGAACCACACCAGGAGCACACACAGCGCGCCGGAGGTCGCGGGCCACCATCGCGCGGTCCATTCGTCGGGCCCGAACACCCGGAAGGCCGCCGCCGTCAGCCAGTACTGCAGGGGCGGTTTCTCGAAGTACTTGAGACCGTTCAGCCGAGGCGTGACCCAGTCGCCCGTGGCCGCCATCTCCCGCGCAATCTCACCGTAACGCCCTTCGTCCGGGCGGATCAGGCGGCGGGCGTCCAGGTTGGCGAACCACACCAAGACGATGACGGCGACGAGTACGGCCAGCCAGCCGCTGCGGGGTCTGGTCGTCATGCTGCGGTGGCTTCCAACGACATGGCCTGGGAAGCCGCGTGGTCGAACGCTTCCGGCGTGAAGGCGTCGACCTGCACGACGGGTGCTGCCCCGAACCCCTCGTAGTTCGCGGTCATGGAGCGCGTGTAGGTCGGGTCGTAGTGGCGCACGAGCAGTTCCTCCACGAGCGGTTCCCACTCGCGGGCCGTCACGAGATCGAGCCAGCGGTGGATAGTCTCCTTGCCGTGCAGAGGCGTCAGCGCTTCCAGTTTGCGCGAGAGGAGGTCGGGGTCGTCGAAGAAATGCGCGTACTCGTCGACGAGCAGCGCAACGCGGGCGGCTGGCGCCGTCACGAGCTGCACACACGGACTGCCTCGCAGTCTGGTGATGAAGGCCTCGGGCAGATGCACGGTGCCGATGCGGCGGCTCTCGGATTCCACGAAGGTGGGCCGGGCCGGGTCGAGGGCGCGGAGGGCGCACCACAGACGGGTTTCGAAGGCCTTCTGGGAGGGCTGGGGTTCCGCCGGAAGGCCGCCCAGCACCGAGCCCCGGTGCGCGGCGAGTCCCTCGAGGTCCAGCACCTGGGCGCCCTGACGCGCCAGCACGCCCAGCAGGCGGCTCTTGCCCGAGCCCGTCATGCCGCACACGACCCGGAACCGGAGGTTGGCGGGCAGGGCTTCGAGATCGTCGATGACCCCGCGCCGGAACGACTTGTAGCCGCCATCGAGTTGCTTCGCGTCCCAGCCGACCTCGCGCATGATGTGCGTCATGGAACCGCTGCGCTTGCCGCCGCGCCAGCAGTACACGAGCGGGCGCCACGAGCGCGGATGTTCCGAGAAGTGCGCCTCCAGGTGTCGTGCGATGTTGCGGGCGACCAGCGCCGCACCGACCTTGCGGGCGGCGAAGGGAGACACCTGCTTGTAGAGCGTGCCCACGCGGGCGCGCTCCTCGTCGTCGAGAACCGGCACGTTCATCGCGCCGGGGACGTGGTCCTCGGCGAATTCGGCCGGCGAGCGGACATCGAGGATGGCGTCGAAGTCGCCCAGTTCAGCGAGCGTGGCGACGTCGTGGCGCATCGGCTGGCGGTTGAGGGGAAGCGGGCCGCGATTCTCTCACGGGCTCCGCTTGCGGGGTGGTTTTGCCGGCCCCACTTCCAGAAGAGGAGCGAGGCCCTTCCACACCGTGTCGAGCATCAGGGGCTGCGCCGAAGGCAGGGGATGGATGCCGTCGTCCTGGAACATCTTGCGGTCCTGCGCGAAGCCTTCGAACAGGAAGGGCACGTGCACGGAGCCGGTGGCCCGGGCGACCTCGCCGAACATGCCGTGGAACTGCTCGGTGTACCGCGGACCGTAGTTGGGCGGGATGCGCATGCCGATGACGACGTGCTGAGCGCCCGCCGCCTTGCCCGCCGATACGATACGCTCGAGATTGGTCCGCGCCTGCGCGATTTCCATGCCGCGCAGGCCGTCGTTGGCGCCGAGTTCGACCACCACGACGTCCGGACGGTGCCGCTCCAGCAGCGGTGGCAGGCGTGTCAGGCCGCCGAGAGTCGTCTCGCCGCTGATGCTCGCGTTGACGACGCGCCACCCGGGCGCCTCCTTCGCGAGCCGGCGGGCGAGCAGATCGACCCAGCCCTGGCCCGTCGGCAGCCCGTACCCGGCGGAGAGGCTGTCGCCCAGGACCAGCACGACTTTCTGCGCGGCGAACGTCGCGCCCGAGAACCAAAGCAGGACCGCGGCGGTCAGCAGGACGGCCGCATGATGAAACCGTAACCGAAGGAGTGGCATGCCCGCGATTGTCTCCGCAGCAGGATTGACCAAGCAAGTCGGCACCGGCGACAGTGTTCTCACCATCCTCGATGCCGTCAGCTTCGACATCGCGGAAGGCGAATCGGTCGCGGTGGTCGGCGCCTCCGGGTCCGGCAAGACCACGCTCCTGGGGCTGCTGGCCGGGCTCGACCTGCCTTCGGCAGGTGAGGTGACCCTCGCCGGGCAAGGCCTCAACGCCCTGGACGAGGATGGCCGTGCCGCCTTGCGGGGGGCGACGGTCGGTTTCGTGTTCCAGTCGTTCCAGCTGCTTGCGTCGCTGACCGCGCTGGAAAACGTGATGCTGCCGCTCGAGCTGGCGGGCCACGCCGAACCGCGGGCGACCGCCATGGAACTCCTGCGCCGGGTCGGGCTGGAGGCTCGCGTGCAGCACTACCCGAGGCAGCTTTCCGGCGGCGAGCAGCAGCGCGTGGCGATCGCGCGGGCCTTCAGCGGGCCGCCGCGCATCCTGTTCGCCGACGAGCCCACCGGCAACCTCGACGCCGCCACCGGCCGAGAAATCGCCGACCTCATGTTCGATCTCAACCGGGAGCGGGGCACGACGCTGATCCTGGTCACGCACGATGAAGGCCTGTCCCGGCGCTGCGCCCGGCGGCTCCGGCTGGCCGGAGGCCGGCTGATCGCCGACGAGCGCGATCGGGCGGCGGCATGACGAAGTCCTTCGATCCGGCTCATCCGCACCTCGGCTGGGTGGCCCCAGTCTCATTGCTCGGCAAAGGGAGCGTCCGTTGAGGCGGCATCCGTTCGGCAGCGCCCTGGCCATGGGCGCCCGGCTCCTCGCCAGGGACTT
>CAZEDA010000079.1:0-11778 GCA_964510915.1 uncultured Rhodocyclaceae bacterium
TCAATCTCTACTCCGGATTCCGAAGCTCGGATCACAAGGCCGTGTGGGTCGATCTTCAGATCACGCCGGTTCCCGAACCTTCCACGATCGTGCTGTTCGCCGGCGGTCTTGGCATGCTTGGCGCGTCTGCGCTCCGCCGTCGCCGCCGTTGAGCTGAAACCTCGGGGGCGGCGGTTCGCCCCCGTTGACCCCGGGGCGTGCTACCGACGCAAGTCTGGCAGGAATGTGCTGATCGATGGAATGTAAGTCACGATCAGCAGCACCCCGATCAGCCAGACGAACAGAGGCAGAACAGCTCGGAAGACCTCGGAGATCGGACGACCGAACCGGTAGGCCGAGAAGAAGAGATTCATGCCGACGGGCGGCGTGAGATAGCCCACCTCCAGATTCATCAGGAACACGATCCCCAGGTGCAAGGGGTGCAGACCGTAGGCCTGCCCCAGCGGCACGACAAGCGGAACGAGCACGACGATGGCGGTAAAGATGTCCATCACGCAGCCCGCCGCGAGCAGTGCGATGTTCAATGCCAGCAGGAACCCCCAGGGACTGGACACGTGTTCCGTCATCCAGGCGACCATTTTCACCGGCACTTCCGCATCGACCAGGTAGTTGGTCAGACTCAGTGCCACACCCAGCACGACAAGAATGCCGCCGACCAGCAGTCCGCACTCAGCCACGACGCGCGGTAGATCGCGGGTGAGGTCCAGGTCGCGATGGATGACCACCACGATGAACCCGGCGAACGCGGCAGTGAAAGCCGCCGCTTCCACGGGTGTCGCCAGCGACGTGCCGAGGGCCACGATCGGCACGAGAGGCAGTGTCAGTTCCCACTTGGCCGCGTTCAGCGCCGCCCGTACGCGGCGCCCGTCGAGGGGCGACGAGGCACTCGGCGTGCGCTCCCCCAGACGCCCATAGCTCCAGGCGAGAATGACGAGCAGTACGAGCAACGCCGGCAGCAGTCCGGCGAGAAACATGCCTTCGATACCGACGCCGGCCACGATCGCGTAGAGAAGCAGCGGCAGCGCGGGCGCGAGAATGATCCCGGGGAGGCCGGCCGCCGTGACAAATCCGAGCGCATCGCGATCCTTCAAGCCGGCCGAGGCGAGCAACGGCATGACGAGTGCCCCCAGCGTCAGGATCGCGACCCCCGAGGCGCCAGTGAAGCAGGTGAAGAACGTGCAGGCGAGAGCCGTCACGATGGCCGCGCCGCCACGCAGTCGACCCACCAGGGCATCGAAGACTTCGAGCAGTCGCTGGGGCGCACGGCTTTCCGCCAGCAGGTACCCGGCGAGCGTGAACATGGGAATCGCCGGGAGCGTCGGGTTGGTGACGAGGCTGTAATGGTTCACGGCGAGACTGGCCGCGGGAATCCCTTCGGCCGACAGCAGCACCGCGGATATCCCGGCCAGCACAGCGAAGATCGGCGCACCTAGCAAGGCTGCACCCACAAGGACCACGATGGCGGCGATCGTGACTTCGCTTCCCCCAGCGCCGACGGCGTCCAGCACGCCGCCGGCTCCCAAGGCAGTCGCTGCCGCGGCGATGCGCAAACCTGTGCGCCCGGCAGAACGGCTGATCAGGCGCAGGGCGATGAGCGCGAAGCCGATCACGAGCGGCACCTGGAGCACCCAGGCCGGCACTTCGTAGAACAGCCGTGTGCCGGCTTCGCGTTCGATCTTCACGAACTCCCACGACGCCCTCGCGAGATACAGGCTTACAGCCGCCGCCGTCGTGGCCCCAAACCAGCGCGCGCCCTCCGCGACGCGTCCCTCGAGAGAGTCCGCCAGCGCCAGTGTCAGCAGCCTGCCATCTCGAGCAGCGATCGCGGCGCCGAGCATACCCAGCGCGAGCGTAATGTGCTGCACCATGTTCGCCACGCCTTCGATACCCACATGCCAGACCGCCCGCAGAACGATCTCCGCGATGGGGAGCAGCACCGCCAGGGCAAACACGATGGAGAGCAACGCATTCTCGAATCGCGCGGCCGCGCTGGGGGCGGCACCCCGTGCCGCGGAGCCGGAAGGGGTCACTTGCGGTTCGTCCGGTACTCCGAAAGGAGTGCCTTCACGCGGTCGAAGACATCGGCGGGAACCATCGTGCCGCGCACCTGGGGCCAGGCCTGCTCCGCCAGCCCCTGCCACGCCTTCGCGATTTCCGGCGTGACCACCGCGACTTCGAGTCCCCTGGACTTCATCGCCGCGATGGACTCCTCGTCCTGGCGGACGCGATGCGCGCGGAGCTGGTCACCGGCCTTGCGCGCGGCCAGGGCGATGGCGTCGCGAGCGGCCGGCCCGAGCCCGTCGTAGGTCGCCTTGCGGAGAATCGCCGCGCCGGTGATCGGCACCCACCGGATCGGAAGCATGTGGCGGGCCGTGCGATCGAACTGACCGACCAGCGCCCAGATCGGCACCACTGGCACGACGTCCACCATGCCGGTCTCGAGCGCCGGCACGATGTCCGAGATGGGAAGCCCCACGGGCTGGTAGCCCAGCGACTTCATCAGACCGATCTGCTTGTTGTCGCCGGACCATGCGAAGATCTTCGCGCGCTTGAACTGTTCCGGCTGAGTGAGTCCGTCCTTGGAGAAGAAGTGCACCCAACCCGCGTCGCCCCAGAACAGCACCACGAATCCTTTCTGGGCGAGACTTTCCTCGAGCGAGGACCGGAGCTTCTCGCGAACGTAGTCCACCTCTTCCCAGTTCTGGAACATCATCGGCATGAACTGGAGACCGGAGACGGTCGGATCGATCTCGTTCAGACCGACGACCGTCAGCAACGCGCCGTCGAGCTGACCGATCCGCATCCGACGAACCATATCCGCCTCCGTGCCCTGGACGCCGTCGGGGTACACCGTCGCTTTGGCGGAACCCCCTCGCGAGGCCCGGAAGGCTTCGCCGACGTCCTGCAGCACGCGGTGATAGAGCGATCCCTTCGGCGCCAGCGTTGCGAGCTTGAGTGTCGTGGGCTCCGCCGACACTGCCCGGGGAAGGATCAGCCCCCCGAGACAGCACAGCAGGGCCAGCGCGGTCACCGCTCGGAGCGAGCGTTTCGAATCTGACATCGTGGGTTACTCCGGAAAGAGTTCGTCGGCCTGGTCGCGCAGCCACCGCGCGCGACGCTGGCTCACATGGTTGGCCAGGCGCGCCACCGCCACACCATCGGGATCGAGCGCGACTGCTCGATCGAGAAGCGCGATGAACTCCGCCTTGTTTCCCCGCCTCTGGGAAACGGCTTCGGCCATGGCTACGAAGACTCCAGACTCCCGGCCTTCGGTCAGCTGGATCGCACGCGCGAAGTGCCCCCTTGCCCGTTCGAGGGCATCCGGTCTGGCGTCGGGCCGACTCACTTCGTAAGCGATCAGGAGCGTACGGAGACCGCCGCGCTCCGCATCGGCGTCCAACGCTGCCGCCCGCTCCAGCAGCGCCTGAGCACCAGGAAACGTACCGACCAGAGCCGGCTCGTCCTTGCCCAGCGCTATCGCACCGAGCCAAGCCGCTGCCGTCCAGTACATCGCGGGCAGATCTTTCGGGCCCATCGCCGCGAGTTCCCCGGCCCCAGGGCCGGCAGAGTCTGGTGAAAGACCCAGTGCTCGAAGCCCGTAGCCACGCGCGCGCAGATACAGACGGCGTGCGCGGGAGCGCTGTGCGTAGGCGGCCGAGACGTCCCTGGCCTCCAGCTCGTCCGCGCCCAATTGCACGAACGCATACGAATACTGCGTGAACCCGCTGGCGGCGCCCACCAGCAGAGCGCGGTCGTTCGGCCGACTGCGCAACAGCGCTTCCTGGATCTTCAGTCCGAAGGGCGCCGCGGCGGCCACCAGCTCGGGATCATCGTCCTCAGCGAAGAGATTGCCGCCGGCGCCGAGCGCAGACGCCGCAGACCGACTGGCAAGCCCCGAGAGGGAGCAGCCGGAAAGTCCCACCGTGGCCGACGCGACTGCCCATAGGGCAATCACGACGCCACAGGACGCTCTCGCCCCGTACCAGACCCGTCGCACGTCAGATGCGGTCGTGACAGACATGCAGCGACAGTTGCGAACCCGTCACTGTGCTTCTGCCGTAGAACACGAAGGCGACGCACCACGTGACCAGCAGAAGGAGCATGACACCGGGGTGCCACACGGATTCCAGCCCGGCGGACAGGCTCGCATCGGGAAGCGGTTGTTCGGGCACGAACCGCAGCACAACCACGCTGTAGAGCGTGCCAGCCAGCGCCATGATCTGATAGGCGGAGATCCTGCCGTCGCCGCGATAGTCGGCGCGCCACACCTCCGAAATCACCCGCCAGACCTGCGTGACGATCAGCGACAGGAGCAGTGCCGGCGTATAGGCGTCCTGAAGGAACAGGTACGTGGAGATCAGACCCGTGGCGACATAGAGGACTGCGGTCACCGCCTGGATCGGGATCACCTTGCGTCCGTGCAGATTGGAAGCGTAGGCGATCTTCTTCGTCGTCCCGTCGAACACGAAGTGATAACGCGCAAACAGAGTTCGCAGCCAGCCGGGCGCCGACTCCAGAGGTTTGCCGTAGCAGCATCCGAAACTGATGCAGGCGAGCCGGCCCACGCCTTCGCCATAGGCATACGCAACCGCCATCACCGCCAGGGTGGGAACCACGGGCAGCGGCTTTCCGTTCCAGAGCGCCACGAGCGAGTTCACGCCGAGGATGACCCAAGGCGCCGCCACCATGCCGACGAACGAAGCGCCTCCCACGCTGAAACCGGCCGCCTTGCGCTCGACGATGATCGCCGCCAGCTTCGCTGCGGGCAGACACAACGCGAGGAGCGCGACGACCATGGTCGCTGCCTCGGCACGGCCGATGCCCGCGGCCCCGAACAGCACGAGGCCGATCACGATCGAAATCGTTTGCGCGCTGGCGGTGAACAGGCCGTAGTAAGTGAGATTCAGTGTCCGCCAGCGACCGTCGCTCTCACGGCGCACCGGAATCACGGCGAGCATCTGCCAATGCTCCCGGGTCAGGTTTCGGAAGCCCCAGAACAGCAGTGCGAAGAGGATGGTTCCAAGCACAAGGGTGAACAGCAGAGGTGTCATTGCGATCCTTCCGGGAGTGGTTGGCGGGGGGGACGAGCAAGGGCAAGGAAGGAGCGCACGGAGACATCAGTCTCGACGACAGTGCGGTCCAGTCCGAAGGCATAGCGACTGAATGCGTCGCGTCGAGTGCGATTGCGAACGAGGTCATCTGCAAACGACACGCGTTCTGGTTCGAACAGGAGCACGGTGGTGGAACTGCCGGGACGGAACAGGCTCTTCGGCTCACCCCGTCGCAGCAGCGTACCGGGCTGCAGCGGCGCAGGCGCTCCGTACCCGCGGTCGCTCGCGCATTGCGAGATCTCGCCGATCATGAGAGCTACGATCTCGATCATCGCGACGAGGCCCGCGCGCGTTCCCCCAGGCACGTCCGTATCGATGACGGTAACGTGTCGGGCGTTCTTGGTGTATGGCGTCGCCTCTACCACTGCCGCCAGCGGATTGCAGGAATGAAACGCGCCTTCGATCCGGAAGTGGTCCACGACCACGCCCGTTACGGGCGAATGATTGAAGTGGTACTTGTCGGGCGTGAGCCGGAACAGGGCGAAGTCGCCGTGGACGAACGCGCCCACCCATCTGGGGTGGCGTCCTAGCAGCTCGGATACCGAGAAGAACTTCTCCTTGATGAGCAGCATCGATGCTTCAGCAGCACTGCCGACGATGGCGCGGGCATCCGAGGGGATCACGACGACGTCCTCGCCGGCCGGCATCGGCCGGCATTCCCAGTAGCGAATGCGGCGCTCGAAGAAGTCTCGCGCCGTGCGAAATCGCGTTGGGTCGTCTAGACACTCGGTGAGGTCGATGTCGTGGTCCGCCGAGAAACGCCGCCACGCCGCTGCGCTCCATGGCGCATCGTAGTTGAGGTAGCCCAGCAGACTCGTGTTCCAGCGCGAGACGAGCGAGCGGAACATGGCGGGGGCGTACTCGCGAACCGGACCGTAGAGGAAGCTCACGACGCTGTCCCGGTAGAGCCTCTCCGTGCGGACGGCGCCGCTCGCCCGATCGATGTACTGATGCGTAGCAGCCGCGATCATCGGCCTGTCGCTCCAGTGTGTTGCCGGTCCATGATCGACGCGAGCACAGCAACCAGACTGGCGAGTCCGTCCACGTCCGTCCGAGAGTCATCCAGCGCCTGTTCCGAACGCGCGATGAAGGACCCTACGGTTGCCCCTCGGGGCAATGGCAGAAGCCCTCGACCATCGGGATCGGCAAGCCGTCGTTCGAGTTCGGCCTCCAGGACCGACAGTCCCTCTCGTGTCTGCTCGGCGCACAGCCCAGTCCGAAGATGGCGTTCCATGGCCCCGGCGAGGCGCCCTGGTTCCCGACCCGCCCCGGCGCTGGCGGCCGCGAGGAGACGAGTACTTGCCGCATCTTCACCGGCGGCTCGCGCCCTTGCTTCCTTCAGCAGTTCGCCCGCGCCCAACGCGGCCACCACCGGCGCGCATTCCCTCTCGAGCCAGTCGCAAAGCGTCTGCCGGTAGGCCGCCAGCGGGACGGAGAACTGGGTGGGCTGGCGCATGGATACGCGGACACCTCGGGTTTCCCCCACGAGGGACAGGAGGAATGCACTGCGCGAGGTCCGCCGGACCGGCACATTCGCGATACCGATGGCGGAGTGGAACATGAACTGGCGACGCTCGCCCTGGGATTGCGGATCGTCCGGGAGCGATGAATGCGAGATCATCTCCCTGGAGATGGCCCACCATGCACAGGCCGTGATCAGACGCTGCAGATCGATTGCAGGCGCCATGTCCCGAGCAAAGCTGGGAAACACGCTGTGGAATCGCCCCTCGAAGCCGGAGTAACCCATCCGCGAGAAGCATCTCAGGCGGTAGAGGTCGTAGAACGCCATGTCGCTCCGGTACATGCCAACGCGCTCCAGTGCCTCTTGCAGCGCTTCCTGACTGCCGAGAGTCCCGTCGTGCGCGTGACAGGTATCCGTGGATGGAAGCGCCGTGAAGTAGTCCAGGAGGCGGGCGTCGGGGACCACGTCCCCTCGCAACGCGCCCATCAGCCCCGCCTTGCGCTTCCAGGCCGACCAGGTTTGGCGCAGCTGCGAACTCGTGAGTGCGAGCGGAAGCAGTCCGAGCGTCGTCTCGGGGCGCAACGGCGCAACGGGCAGGCGGGACGGTGCCGCGGAGAAGGTCCCGACGAACAACGGGAGAAAGTGCTCGAAGAACTTGGAAACGAGATCCCCGAAGTACTTCTCCGTAGCCGGCCCTGACGGAGAGTCCTGGGCGATCGAGGCTAGCGCAACGCTTCCGAGACTGACGTGAACGCCGTTGTTGAGCAGGGTTGTGTCCACCGGGAGCTTCGAGACGGACTGGCGGATCCCGAGTCCTGCCGCCCGGACTCTCGCCGCCGCGACAAGGTGACTGCGGGACAGAGTTTCGTGACAGAGGTGCATGTAAGCAGCCTTGGCCTCGCCGTCGGCGAAGCCGCTCAGGCACGGATTCATCAACAGTCGCCGATAGACCTCTGCGGGCACGACTCTCGCGAGCGCTTCCAGGCGCTCCGGCGGACTCGGCGCCGCGAAGACACGTAAGGTCTGACCCGACGCGCGCAGCCCGAGCTTGTTGTTGATCCAGGCGGACAGCGCCTGAATCAGCAGAAATCGAAGAGCGTTTTCGTCCGCGGTTGCGGCACCGAGCGATCTGCCCATGCCATCGCGTGTGATGTACGCGGACAGCACCTCCGGCGCCGTGTTGTCGTTGCCGAAAATCGAGCCGAGTCGCCGGCGCTCCCGCTCCGAGAGGATCAGGCCTTCCGGCGCTTCCGCGACAGCATCGACCAATGCCACGTGCAGCGCGTGACTCACCGGAATCCGCGCGCAGGCCTCGCCCCTGTCCTGGATGAAGTAGCGCCGCCGGTCGCCACGCTCGGCGAGGCAGGCGCCAAGCTCCGAGCGGGCCCCGTTGCCGAGGAGATGAAGCGGGATTCGCACCCAGTCATGATCGTGGCGCGCTGTGTCGGCACCCGACCCCGCGAGCCAGGCAAGCGCGTCTTGCTCCCACGGTTCGCCGTCCGCGGCCTCCCGCAACTGCGCGGCAAAGTCGCTGCGGTCGACGCTCCCCGCAATCGAAGTCGCCAGTTCGTTCTCCGTCCCGGCCGTGACGTCGCCAGGACGAAACGGCAACCTCTCCGAATCGCAACGACCGCTTCCCCTCAGCCGCTCAAGTGCCGCACGGGCCGAGTCGGCAACGTGTTCTCCAGCGGAAACCTGCGGTCGCAATTCCCGAGCGAGTCCTTGCATGAGTGACCGGAGACTGAGATGACGATGTCGTGAGTCTGAAAGGTCATGATTGAGCGGCGATGACAGCGCCGTTTCTCCGGCGTGACGACGTGACCCTACTGCCCATGCCGTTCGGGCCACCCCAAGCAGGAAACCGTCGGCGCGGCATGACCCATGAAGCATCCGGGCTAGCAACGAATGTCCTGTGCGAAGTCAGCGTGTCATTGCCGCAGGCGACTCTCCCGAGTGTCGAGCACGAACGTGCCGATGGAACACACCAGCACACCTCAGGAGACATCGATGATTCGGAACTTCTTTGCAGGATTGGTTGCGACCGGAATCTCGGCGCACGCCTTTGCGATAGGCCAGGGCGACATTGCATTCACGGCCTTCAATGCCGACGAGGACGGCTTCGCGATCGTGACCTTCGTCGATCTGGTCGCAGGCACGACGATTCACTTCAGTGACAATGAATGGAACGGCACCGCGTTCAATACAGGGGAAGGCCAGCACACCTGGACAGCCACGGACGCCGTGAGCGCGGGCACGGTCGTTCGCTTCAGCAAGGTGGATCAGGCAGTTCGGGCGGCCTCCACGGGGTCGATCTCGTCCTCGGGCGATACCGGCCTCAACGCCACCGCAGAAACGATCTACGCTTTCCTGGGTGCGGACGCGAATTCCCCCTCGACCTTCCTCGCCGGGCTGTCTACAGAGGGCTCGACCAACCTCACTCCTGCCGGACTGACCGGAGGCACGAGCGCCGTCATCCTTACCAACTCCACCGACTTTGCGCAGTACACCGGCCCGCGCACCGGACTCGTCACGCTCGCGTCATACGGTCCCCTCGTGAACGACGCCGGGCAGTGGAACATCGTGGTCGGACAGGACAACTCCCTGGCGACGCCGAACCTGACACCGTTCGCACCGGTGCCGGAGCCCTCCACCTACGCGATGCTCGGACTGGGTCTCATCGGCATGGGCCTCGGTCTTCGCGGCCGCGCCAAAGCCTGACCAAACAGGCAGATGGCGCCCGCCCGGTACGCGCGGGCGCCGTTCAGAACTTGTCGCGGTAGCGGTTGGTGATCGGGTAGCGCCAGTCCTTCCCGAATCCGCGCGGGGTGATGCGCACCCCCACCGGCGCCTGGCGCCGCTTGTATTCGCTGATGGTGAGCAGCTTCACGACCCTTTCCACATCCGCACGCGCGAAACCCGCACGCAGGATGGCCTCCGGCGCCATGTCCCGTTCCACGTACATCTCCATGATCGCGTCCAGGACCTCATAGGGCGGCAGGCTGTCCTGGTCGACCTGATCCGGCTTGAGTTCGGCCGAGGGCGGGCGGGTGATGATCCGGTCCGGAATCACGTCGCTCACCGTGTTGCGGTAGCGCGAGAGGCGGTACACGAGCGTCTTGCTGATGTCCTTCAGTACTGCGAACCCGCCGGCCATGTCACCGTACAGCGTGGCGTAGCCCGTGGCCATCTCGCTCTTGTTGCCCGTGGTGAGCACGATGGAGCCGAACTTGTTCGACATCGCCATCAGCAGCGTGCCGCGGATGCGCGACTGGAGGTTCTCCTCGGTCGTGTCGGCGGCGCGGCCGGCGAAGGTTTCCGCGAGCATCGCCTGATACGCATCGAACGCCGGGCGGATCGCCAGGACCGAATACCGGATGCCCAGATTGGTGGCGAGGGCCTGGGCATCCTCGAGACTCATGGATGCCGTGTATTGCGAAGGCATCATCACCGCGTGCACCTTGTCCGGGCCCAGCGCGTCGGCCGCCACACACGCGACGATGGCGGAATCGATCCCGCCGGAGAGGCCCAGCAGAACACCCGGAAATCCGTTCTTGCGGATGTAGTCGCGCACGCCGAGGCATAGCGCGTCGTAGACCAGGGCTTCGACCGGGCGCTCAGGCGCGATGGTGTCCGGCACGGGGGCGCCCGACGCGAACTCGACGATGCCAACACCCTCCTCGAAGGAAGCCATCTGGGTGGTGACGTTGCCCTGCGCGTCAACGACGAACGACGCACCGTCGAACACGAGTTCGTCCTGACCGCCCACCAGATTGCAGAACACGATGGGAAGTCCGATCTGCTTCGCGCGCGCGCGCACCACGTCGTAGCGGGTCGCGAGCTTGTTGACGTGGTAGGGCGACGCGTTGAGCACCAGCAGCATTTCGGCACCGGCAGCGCGTGCGGCACGGGGCGCTTCGGCATCCCAGAGTTCCACCGCGGCGCCCGGCGCCTGGGTGGCCCGGGCGGTGTGCTCCCCGGAATGGCCCCACACATCCTCGCAGATGGCGACGCCGACCTTCACCCCTTCGATCGGCACCACGCAGGGCTCGGAACCCGGTTCGAAGTAGCGCTCCTCGTCGAAGACGGTGTAGTTGGGGAGGTCCCGCTTGAAGTACGTGGCGATCACCTTCCCGCCGGAGAGCACGGACGCCGCGTTGTACAGATGGCCGCGACCGCGCTGCGGATGCCCGACGATCACGGTGATGCCGGGCACTCGGCCGGCGAGATCTGTCACCGCCGCCTCGCAAGCGGCAACGAAGTCGGGGCGCAGCAGCAGGTCCTCCGGCGGATAGCCGCAGATCGACAGTTCCGGCGTGACCATCACCTGGGCGCCACGGGCACGGGCCTCCTGGGCGGCCTGCGCGATGCGCGCGGCATTCCCGGCGAGGTCCCCTAGGGTGCAGTTGATCTGGGCGATGGCAATCTTCATGAAGGCTCCCGCCGGCGCCGCCGGCGTTGTGACTGGGGAAACTCTGCGCGATGCGCGCGGTCTGGCGATATTCCGCTCGCTCCTCGCACGACAAGCCCTCTAATATAGCGTAGCCATGTCCGAAACCTACCGACTCGAAATCGTCGATTCCCTCGGCGAAGTGGATCCCCGCCAGTGGGATGCTCTCGCAGGGAACCACCCGCTGCTGTCCCACGCCTTCCTGCACGCGATGCACGAGAGCGGTTCGGCCTCGGAGCGTTCCGGCTGGGCGCCGCGCTTCCTTCTGCTGCGCGAGGGCGGCGCTCTGCAGGGCGCCATGCCGCTGTATCTCAAGTCACACTCCTACGGCGAGTACGTGTTCGACTGGGCCTGGGCGGACGCCTGGAACCGCGCGGGGCGCGAGTACTACCCGAAGCTGCTGAGCGCCATCCCGTTCACGCCGGTCACCGGTCCGCGCGTGATGGCCGCGTCGGGCGAAATCCGCCGCGTGCTCGTGGCGGGCGCACTCCAGTTCGCCCGCGAAGCCGAGGTGTCTAGCTTCCACTGCCTCTTTCCGTCCGAAGCCGAAGCGCGCGAGTTCGAGGAAGCCGGCCTGATGCTGCGCCGGACCGTGCAGTTCCACTGGCACAACCCCGGCTACGCGAACTTCGACGACTTCCTTGCGGGCATGAACCACGAAAAGCGCAAGAAGGTGAAACAGGAGCGACGCCGCTTGCGCGAAGAGGGCGTGAGCTTTGCCTGGAAGGTGGGTCGCGAGATAGAAGAGGACGACTGGC
>CAZEDA010000080.1:0-11581 GCA_964510915.1 uncultured Rhodocyclaceae bacterium
CTGGGCAAGCACTTCATCCGGGTCTGTTTTCCGACCACCGGCCCCGGAGTCGCGCTCGATGCGCTCGTCCGGGCTACGGGGGCAGCGCCCGGCGCCGCCCTTCACCCTTCACGTCTTCACGCCTTCACGTCTTCACGTCTTCACGTCTTCTCGCCTTCACATCTTCACGTCCCCTCCGAACCCAAGCCAGCTTTCACGGTCCATACGCCGTCTCTTGCAACGGAGTATCACCATGGCATGGCTTCCCGCGCCGCTTTCCCGCCCGAAGACGGGGCGCTCGCCCCGATCCGCCCTGTGCTTCCGCCTCCTCGCCGGCCTCGTCGCCGCTGCGGCCGCTGTACGCCCTGCACTTGCCGAGGAATCCCCCCGTCAGGACCTGACGCCCATTCCGGTTACCCGCACCTTCAATCTGATCGGCATCGGCGTCGGTTTCATCCCCGAATTCTCCGGTTCCAACGAGTACCGGCCCATGGTGCTGCCCGTACTGCGGCTGTCATACAAGGACAAGCTCTTCTGGAACGCCCTCCAGGGCGGGGCCTGGCTGTGGGACAGCGAAGACCGCAGTCTGCGGGTCGGCCTTGCCCTGGAGCCGCGCTTCGGGTGGGAAGCCGAGGCCGGCACAAGGGTCGCGGGCATGGAGAAGCGCGACTTTTCCTTCGAGGGCGGACCGAACGTGCAATGGCGCACACCGCTGGGCGTGATCAACGCCAACATCTATCAGGACCTCGGCGGCGCGAGCAGCGGGCAGACGGCGCAACTGCAGTTCATCCGCGCGCTGGTGACGAATCAGAGCCTGCGGCTGAACGGCAGCGTCGGTCTCCAGTGGTTCAGCGGGTCGATGAACGACTACTACTTCGGGGTGAGGGCCGCCGAGGCCCGGCCAGGGCGGCCGCGCTTCACGGCGTCGAGTTCGGTGAGCCTGCAGGTGGGTTTCAACGGCGCCTACGCCCTGACGGAGCGCGGCTCGGTTTTGTTCGGAGTGAACGCGAGCCGCCTCGGCGACGGGGCTGCGGAGAGCCCCCTCGTCGAGACGCGCGTGCAGGGCATCGTGTACTTCGGGTACGGCTACTCGTTCTGAGCGGCGGCTGCCTTGTCGTACTTCTTGCCGAGTTCGGGCGGGTTGGAGAAGTTCTTCCGGAAGTAGCTGTCGTCGGCTTCGGCGAACTTCAGGCCGGTGGCCTTGATCGCGTTGTCGTCGACCTTCGACAGCGGTGTGTACTGCGGATGATGGTGTTCCAGATACGGGTCGTTCCGGGCGGCGTTGTAGCAGAACAGGACGGTCCAGCGCCGGTTGGGTGAGCGGTTCTGATCGGAGCGGTGCATCACGTTGCTGTGGAAGAACAGGCCGTCGCCCGGCTCCATCTCGGCGTACACGCGCTCGAAGCGCTTCAGCATCTCTTCCACGCGTCGCGGGTCGGCGCCGACCTGCTCGCCAGGCAGCACGCCGTGGTCCACGCGCCCCGCGTGGTGGGAGCCCCGCAGGACCTGAAGGCACCCGTTTTCCTTCGTCGTTTTGTCGAGTGCGACCATCACGCTGGCCATGTACGGGAACACGCAGCCGTTGTGGTACCAGTAGCCGTAGTCCTGGTGCCATTCCCAGGCGCCACCTTCGAAGGGTTCCTTCGCGGTGAGCTTGGAGTGGTAGTGATAGACCTCGCCGCCCAGCATGTCTTCCATCGTGTCGACCACGCGATGCGAACGCGCCGCCAGGCCGTACACACTGTCGCCAGGATGGTTCCAGGTCGCCATGCGCGTGGCCTTGCCCTGCGCATCCTTGCGGTCGTAGAGGCTCGCGCGAAGCTGCGGGTCCTTCTCGATGGCATCGCGCAGGATCGTGATTTCCTCGGCGTCGAACAGGGAACGGATGAGGACGAACCCGTCGCGCTCGTAGGCGGCGCGTTGCTCGGGCGTGAAGAGGGTGGTCATGGGCGTGCTCCGTGAAGGGCTGGCGAACGATCCCGGAGTGTAGGACTGCCGGGGGGACGACGCCAGCCCGGGATCAGAAGCGGTAGCCGAGGCTCGTGCCCAGCACCCAGTCCGGCGTGGCGTCCGTGAACCCGATGGCGGAGTAGGCCCCGAGCCGCAGCGAGTCCGTGATCCGGAACTGCAGCGTGGCGCGCGCCTGGCTGAGCGGCTGGCTCTGGGACAGCAGTCGTTCGCGGTACAGGTAGTCGAGATCCAGTGTTACCAGCCGGGCGAGTTCCACACCGAGACCGACGCCGAAATAGAAGGGATCGCGGAAGTCCACGCGCTGCGACCCGATCGCCTGGCACTGGGAATCCCGGCGCACCGGGTCGCCGCGCTTGGTCCAGCCGAGGGTGAGCGAGGGCTCCAGCTTGCCGACCGGGTGATAGACGCGGGCCTCGATCGAGTAGTCCATCTCGCCGTTGGTGATGAAGCATTCGTCGCGGGAGGACAGCGGCACCTTCGCGCGCACGCCCGCGTCGAGCCCGAACAGACTCGCTGCCGGATCGAGTGCCTTGTAGAACGCCGAGAGCTGGCCGTCACCGAGGCCGCTGGCACTGCGGGCGGTGACCGGCACTCCCGAAACCGGACCGCCGCCGCCCCCGCCGCCGCCCCCTCCACCGCCGTCGTCATCGTCGTCATCGTCTTGCGCCGGGCTCAGTCGCGGATCCTCCGTGCGGCGGGCTTCCCGCTCGACTGCGTTGGCCACGCCATTGACGTTGGAGAAGTCCGTCGCAGCCCGGAACACCCAGGCACCCGTGGCGTAGCGAAGACCCAGCGGCGCCCGGATCTCCTCCGTGCTGCTGCTGCGCCCATAGTCACCGGTGCGGTACTCGAGCCCGGTGCTGACCGAGAGCTGCGCCCAGGCGCTGGAAGAACCGGCGAGGGCGGCGGCGAGGGCCAGCCGATGCGGCAGCGTATTGCGGGAGGGCGCTTCGGGGCGCTGGGCCATGGCGAGAAGACTCCTGTCGTTCGAGTGGGCCGACGTGCCGGCCCGCGACGACGGGGCTTCAGCGCTTCGGGGATGCGAGGCCCAGGGCGGCGGCCTCTTCTTCGGCGCTCATCGGGGCTGAGGCGCCATGTTCTGTCAGAAACGCGTCCAGGGCCGCATTCGCGCCGGCCGGCTGGAACCCGCCCGAAACCGCCTGAGCGGTCGCAAAACCGATTGCCCAACGATCCCCGGTCCGGCAGGCAACGCCCGTGACCGCGGTTGCCGGACGCTCCACCTGGAATTCCCGGCAGACTCTACCGTCGCGGTCCCGGAAGGTTCCGACGATCGCCACGCGAGCTTCGGCCGCCAGGGACTGCGACGCACCCGAGGGTGCGCCCTGCAGCGCCTGTTCGAACGCCTTCAGTTCGGGCCCGGCGGCTACCACGGCAACCCCGCCGAGCGGGGCATCACCGCTACTGAGGCTGCCCGCGAGATAGGCGCCGACGCCCACTGCCGCGAACGCCAGCGTCGCGGCCAGGGCATACAGGGGGCTGTTGGCAGCAGGCCGGATTCGGGACTGCGTTGCAACGGCAGGCGGGATGGTATCGCGGGTTTCAGCAGAACGGGGTGCGGCGTCGGTGATGGCCCGCTCGACGGCGGCCCGAAGGGCGGCGGGTACGGGAGGTGTGCTTTCGGATACGGCGGCGCGCGCCGCTGCGGCGGTGCCCCGGAACAGGCGCACCGTCCTCGCGATCGATTCATCCTGCGCCATGGCGGCTTCCACCGCCCGCGCACGCTCGGCATCGAGCTCGCCGTCGGCATAGGCCATCAGCGTCTCTTCGTCGAAAGTCTCGTTGCTCATTCGCCCACCCCCGCAATCACCGGTCCCGACTCCCCATCCATCCCCAGCGCTTCCGCCAGCCGCAGACGCCCCCGCGCGAGCCGGCTCATGACGGTGCCGATCGGAATGCCGAGGATCTCGGCCGCCTCGCGGTAGCTGAATTCCTCGACGCACACGAGCAGCAGGACATCCCGCTGCTCCTCCGCAAGCCCGTCGATCGCCTGGGACACCCGATCGAGCATCAGGCGCGACTCCGTCGTGCGGCGTCCGTCCTCCCCGGCGAGGTCTCTCTGGTCGTCCGCGTCGACCGTCTCGCCACGCGTCCGGGCGCGGCGCAGGCGGTCGATGTACAGGTTGCGCATGATGCAGAACATCCTGACATCGAACGGGGCATCGGTTGTCCGCTCCGCGCCGGCGAGCGCTCGTTCGCACGCCTCCTGCACGAGGTCGTCGGCGGCATCGGCCGACCGGCAGACCTTCAGGGCATAGCGGCGCAGGCGCGGCAGCAGCGCGATCAGTTCCGCGCCGATATCGCTGGGCAAGGGCTGAACTCCTCGATGATCGGAAATCGCACGAAAGGGCGGTTTTATTCCCGGGGACGGAACAAATGCCGGTCCCCGACGTATTCTTGGGCATCCGGGTGGGCGGATGTCATGGCGCCCGGTTGCGACAGCGGCCCGTTTCGGGAATGGAGCCGTCGTCCTCCATCGAGCCGCCGACCGGCAACGCCGGATCGGCAGACCGCAACTGACCCGCAGGAGCGCCAGCCCCGGATTATGCGACAACCCGACAGTCACAGACGCCTCCGTACGTACGGGGCGACCGCCGAGGGCGGCGATTGCCGATGATCCGCAACGCGTCTACACCCCGGGTGCGGGTGGGGCGGCGCGTCGCCGGCCTGCTTGCGGCAGCTTTTCTGGCATGGACCACCGGGACGCTCATCGTGCGTGCGGACGACGACCGGTTCGAGGACCGCGACGACGCGATCGAGGCCCGCGCCGGTGACAGTCGTGCCGCGGGCGGCGCATCCGGAAGCCGCGACGCCGACCCGGACCCCGGCGGCGGTGCGGGCATGCGTCTGGAGTTCGAACGGGACGAGATCGTCGCGACGGGACTTTCTCCCGAGAACATCGAGACCCTTCGGGCGCGCGGCTTCACCGTTCTCCACCAGCGCAGCCTGGGCGCGCTCGACCTCACGGAACTCCGGCTGCGCATTCCCCGCGCCTACTCTCCGGAAAGCGCCACCGCCTACGTCCGTTCCCTTTCCGGGGCGGCGGCGGTGGACGCCAATCATCTGTACCGCCCCGCCGCGGATCCCTGCACTGCCCAAGCCTGCGCCGCGCGGAGCGTCGTCGCGTGGCCCGATGCCGGCCCGCGCTGCGGCACGCTGCCCGTGATCGGGCTCATCGACACCGGGGTCGCGACAGACCATCCGCTGCTGCGCGGCGCGACGATCGAGGCCCATGCGGTACGCAGCCCCGATCGCAAGGCGAGCGCGCAGGCGCACGGCACGGCCGTAGCCTCCGTGCTCGCGGGTCGCGATCCGATGCAGGTCCCCGCTCTTCTCGCCGATGCGAAGCTGATCGCGGTGGATGCCTTTCACGGGGCGGGCGGCAGCGATCGCATGGATGCATTCGATCTGCTTGCCGCCATCGACTTCCTGGTCGCGAGGAAGGTGCGGCTCATCAATCTCAGCTTTGCCGGCCCGGGCAACAGTCTCGTCGAGAAGGCGGTGCAGGTCGCGGAGCGGCGCGGGGTGGTGCTCGTGGCCGCCGTCGGCAACGACGGTCCCCATGCAAAGCCGCTGTTTCCCGCGGCGTACGAACCGGTGATCGGCGTCACGGCCGTGGATACCGCCTCAAGACCCTACCGGCGTGCGCTGCAGGGCAGCCAGGTGGAATTTGCCGCGCCCGGTGTCGATCTGCCGGTGGCAAACACTGGCGGATGGCTCTCGAAGAAAGTCATCGCGCTGTCCGGCACGTCGATGGCCGCGCCGTTCGTGACCGCATCGGCAGCGCGGATACTCGCGGCGAGCCCGGCCCTGCGTCCCGAAGAGGTGCGTCGTCGGCTCGCCTCCCGCGCGAAGGATCTGGGGGCGCCGGGCCGGGACGCCGTGTTCGGCCACGGGCTGCTCCAGGTCGGGGAGGCCTGCGGATCGTCCTCGAGATGAAGCTTTCGCGGTTGCACGCAGGCCGCGCGGAATAAGGCCGCGCTCCCGCCGTCTTCAGTCTGGAACCGTCACCGGATGCAACGTCGCACCGGGGATTCAACCAGAACGGAGACCTGCATGACCCACTTTGCCGATGCCCCTTCGCCCGTCGTCCCGACGGGCGCCGCTTCTGCGCGCTCGCCGCGCGCGCTGCGGGAGACCCGAATCGCCTTTGCCGCACGTCGGATCGACCCTTCCGCGTTTGCCGGCATCGCCGCCGGCGGACGCGTGCGCCCCCGCGCCGGCGATCTCGTCCTCGTGCGTGTGGAGCGCGTCGGCGAGACCGCGCGGGTCGACCTCGCCTGCGGCCGATCGGCCGCGATCTTCGCGGGTGACGAATTCATCGTCGTGTACGGCGATCACTACCGTCCGGATCAGTACGAGGCCTACGTGCCCGGCAACCTGTCCGCGTGTCACCTGGTCGCTGCCGGCGGCGTCGCGGCGATCGTTGCGACGAGTCACGAACGCGCGGGCACGCCCACCGCGATCACGCCGCTCGGCCTGATCACGGACGCGAGCGGCGCGGTGATCAACCTTCAGGATTTCGCCCTGCCGGAGGCTGCACCGAGAGGCGCACTGCCCACCGTCATTGCCTGTGCCAGTGCCACCGGGTCCTGCGATCGCGATCGTGCCGCCGCCCATCTCGTGCGCGGTCTGCGCGAGGCGGGGCGTCGGGTCGGGGCGCTCCGCGTGACCGGTACCTCGTCCGGCGAGGAGGCGTGGGTTCTCCACGATGCCGGTGCCGACGTGGTCATGGACTTCTCGGATGCCGGGCACGCATCGACCTTCGCCCAGGAAAGTGTCCCGCTCGAAACCGCCTGGCTCACGCTGCTGGCTCACCTGCAGCTGTATCCGCTCGATGCGATCGTGGTCGACTTCGGCAGCGCGTTGCGGCTCGCCGATACCGATGCGCTCGTGCGATCGTCGGCGTTCGCCGGACTGGTCGACGGCGTCGTGCTCTCCGTTGCCGACGTGCTCACGGCCACGGCGGGCGTGCGGCTGGTCGAATCGGCGGGCGCGTCGGTGATCGCGCTGACCGGTCCGATGACGGCTTCGCCGCTGGCGATGCGCGAATGCACGCTGGCGACGCGGTTGCCCTGCATGCACCAGGACGAACTGGCCCAGCCGAAACGCGCGGCGGACCTGCAGGCGGCGCTCGTGCGCTCGCCGCTGGGAGTCGCCGCATGATTCCCGGTCGCCCCAGACTGTCCGCCGCCGCGGGCGTGCTCGCCCGCTTCTCGGAGTTTCCGCTACGCTGGCACGAGTGGGGCATGGTGCTCACGCGCTGCCTCTCCTCCGACCCGAGGCAGTGGTACATGCTCTACGTGCCGCGCACGATGTCGGAGCACTCTTCCGTACTCGTCGCCGTCCACGGCTTCTCCCGCAATGCGGTCGAGCAGGCCACCTGGTTCGCCCCGCTGGCGGAGGCCTACGGCGCCGTGCTCGTCGTGCCGGTGTTCGGTGCCGACCGCTATCGCGACTTCCAGTCCATTGCGGGCGGTCGCAACGAAGCGCGGCCCGACCGCGCCCTCGAGGCGATCCTCGCGCAGGTGTGGATGCTCACGGGGCTGTCTCCGCGGCCGCTGCGGCTCTTCGGCTATTCGGGCGGCGCGCAGTTCGCCCATCGCTACGCCCTGGCGCATCCGCGCCGGGTCTCTCGACTCGCCCTGGCAAGCCCCGAGCGCTTCACCTTCCCGGACCTCGCCCAGCGCTATCCCCGTGGAATCGGCGGGCTCGCCGATCGCGTGGGCGAGATCGAGGATCTCCCGGGGTTCCTGCGCATCCGGACGCGCGTCTGGGTGGGGGAGCGCGACGTGGAGTTCACCGGCGTGCGCAAGAGGACCGAAGCCGGCATTGCCCGCGACCGCTTGCGGCGCGTGGGTGCAGCGAAGCAATGGGTCGACGCCGTGAAGGTAACCGCGCGATCCCTCGCAGTGATTCCCGACATCGATCTGCACGTGGTGCAGGGGGCGGATCGGCGGTTCGCATCGTGCGCGGCGCAGGGCATGGTTGCGCACGCATCGGTCTTTCTGCTCGGGTAGCACGTCGAACGGCAAGTCCGGAACACATTGCTCGACGCCCAAGACAACGCCCCCTCTCCGAACATCTGGAGAGGGGGCGTTGTCGTTACGCTTCTGCGAGGCTCGGTGCGACCTGCGCTGTTCACGCAGGTCGCACGACGGCAAGCTTCGATCAGTTCGAGGTCTCGCAGTTGAGGATCACGCCGAACCCGCGCACGGCGTCGAAGCCCGGGCCGCAGTCGATGCGGGGCTGCTGTCCGGTGGCGCCGCGCTCGGCAATGAGACGGAGCTGATCGTTGCCATCGCCGCCCAGCAGGCGGGGCAGACCGGGCAGCGGGAGGAACAGCGGTCCCTTGAAGAACAGTTCCGCCACATCGCTGCCGGCGCCCACGTCCACGGCGAGCGTCGTGTTCGACACCATGTTGGACTCGATCTTGAGTTCGTCATTGCCCGCGCCGGTCTCCACGAAGCCGCCCAGGGAGAGCCGGCTCGTCTCGCCGTCGAACTTCATCTCGATCTTGTCGTTCACGACACCGGTGCGCAGCCCGAGGCGGGCGTTGACGGCCGCGGGACGAAGCTGCACGACGCTGTAGTTGATGCTGTTCTGCACCGGGCCGTAGTTCCCGCCGAGCGCGAGATCCAGGGCATCGGCCGCGGACTGGATGTCGACCATGGTCGTGCGCGCGGATGACGTGAGATCCACGTTGAGCGCGCTCGTGCGGTTGGGCGACTGGACGATGGTCGCGAGTTCGGTGGCGTTGCCCGAGTTCATGCGCAGGCCGTACTTGGAGGCCTCGTTCTCCACGGTGACAGCGACCTTGTGCGTACCGCCGCCGAGAGAAAGTGCGATGTCGTTCGCCACGTTGACCGAGCCCGCCTTGTACGCGAGCTTCGCCTCCACTTCCTTGTTGCCGCCGCCGTTCAGCATGTTCCAGCCGAAGCGGAAGTCCGGTGCGGTGCTTTCCAGATTGAGGAACGTCTTCGTGGCGCCGGCACCCGACCGGATGTCGAGCGTGCCGACCGCCGAGGCGACCGTCGACGGCACGCGCCAGGAGATCATCGTCTCGGCTGTACCGGAGCCCGTGTCGATCCGCAGGTCGAGGCTCTGCGGCGAGTCGATGTCGAACTGCAGCTTGTCCTCACCCGCGCCGGTGGTGAAGTTGATGGCCCGCACCCCGTTGAAGATGGCGCCGTCACCGATGGCGGCGATGCCGAAGACCTGCACCACGCCGGGGGCAGGGCCGACCACGACCTTGGCGTCAGCGCTGATGGGGCCCGTCGAGATGTTCAGCGTGCCGTTGGTGACGGTGGCCGTCTGACCCCACGCAGAGGTTGCCGCGAGCAGTCCGAGGGCCACGGCGTGAAGTCGGAAGGCCCGGACCGGATGATTGCGATTGCACGTCATGTCGTACTCCTTGAGTCGTTTCGGAAAGGGACAAATTCGGAAGAAGGCAAGGCGCCTTCGCAAGGGAAGACGCATCGACAGTCCGCTTATTCCCGTGTCGTTCGTCTTTGCGGAGAGATCGCGGGGGCAACCGGCTGGCGTGATCTGTCCGGATGCGGGTTTGGTCCCGATCTGTAGGCGATCTGTAGCCCGTCGGCCTGTAGCCTGACCTCGAGTCAGCGGGAGGCCACGGATGCCCGAAGTTCGCAGCTATGTCGTACGGGTGTACCGGCAGGACAACCCGGAATGCGCCGGTGTCGTCGAGGCGGTCGCAACGGGAGAGGTCCGGCCGTTTCACTCGGCCGCCGAGCTGTGGGCACTGGTGAATCCGTCGGCGCACCCGCGGCGACGACAGCCGAAAAACAATCCGAAGGAGAGTCAGGAATGAAAGCAGCCCCAAAAATGGTGATGCTTGGCGCGGTGCTCGGTGCGCTCGCCGGTCCGGTCCACGCCGGCAACGTGAACATGCCGAAGGAGGGCAACTACGAACTGAAGTTCTGCACCATCGGCGGCGGGACCACCATCCTGGCTAACGACAAGGTCTACGCGTCCCACTATGCCGGTTCGGCCACGCTCAGCACGCAGCCTCCCGGCGGCGCGTTCGACCGGCAGACGGCGAAGTGCTGGGGTACGGTGGGCATCGTGGGCGGCAAGGCGAAGCACCTCGGGTACTGCGACATCGCCGATGCCGACGGGGACAAGTGGCTCATGGAGTACCAGGGGTCGGCCGACGGTTCCGGCGGCACGTACACGGCTGTGTTCGGCACGGGCAAGTACGAAGGCATGACGCTCAAGGGCGAATGGAAGGCCGACTACTACCCGGGGCCCGGGCCGGACGGGTACGCGGCGTGCAATCCCAACAAGGGCAGCTACAAACTTCGATGAGGTCCCGGGCCGCAACCGTGCCATAGTGACGGTTGCGGCTGCCTTCAGCATGCACTGCAGGAAAGTGCCATGCATCGCTGCGAGCGATGACGACGAGCACGCCGCCTCCGGGGAGAACGCCGATGACGATCGCAAAGGTCAGTGCGCCCAGGCTGTTCGGTGTCGTGCCGCGGGAGCGGCTGTTCGAGCGGCTCGACGCCAACCGCGGTCGTCCGCTCGTCTGGATCGAAGGGCCGCCGGGCGCGGGCAAGACGACGCTGGTGGCGAGCTACCTGGAAACGCGCGGCGTGCCCGTGCTCTGGTACCAGGTGGACGAGGGCGATGGCGACCCCGCAGGTTTCTTCCACTACCTGACGATCGCGGCGGCTGCTCTGCCGCTCGCGCAGCCGCTGCGGCTGCCGAGACTCCTGGCCGAGCACCTCTCCGATCTTTCCGCGTTCGGTCGCCTCTTCTGCCGGCAACTGTGCGAACAGCTGCCGCCCGACACCGTGCTGGTGCTGGACAACTACCAGGATCTGCCGGCGGATGCCTCTTTCCACGAACTCGTTCGCATCCTCATCGGCGAACTCGACCGGCGCAGTTCGCTGATCGCGCTGAGCCGCGGCGAGCCACCTCCCGCGTTCATCGATCTCCATGCCCGCGGCGCCGTACATACCTTCCACTGGGAGGATCTTCGGCTGTCCCTCGACGAGACGCGGCTCGTCTGCGAACTGCGCGGTGTGCGGGAGGAGAAGGTCATCCGGCAACTGTTCGAGCGCAGCGAGGGCTGGGCAGCCGGCCTCACGCTCATCGCGGAGCGGCTGGACCAGACCCTCGAGTCGGCGATGCCGGTGACGGCGAATTCGCGGGAAGCCGTGTTCCAGTATTTCGCGAACCTGCTGTTCGACCGCGCGCCCGCCGCGATTCGCGACGTTCTGCTGTCGCTCGCGTTCGTCCGCTCCGTCTCCGTGGCGTCTGCTGTCGCGTTGAGCGGTGACGCGAAGGCGGGCGACGTGCTGGAGCTTCTCTATCGGCGCCGCTTCTTCACGGATCGCAGGCAGGGCGCCGAACCCACCTTCCAGTTCCACGCGCTGTTCCGGGAGTTTCTCGAAGAGAAGCTGAGGCAGACACGCGACGGGGAGGAAGTCGCGGCCCTGCGACGCCGGTCAGCCGAGATGCTGATCGCCGCGGATGACATCGGCGCGGCGATGGCGCTGCTCGCCGAAGCGGAGGACTGGGGCCGGATGGCCGAACTCATCTCGGCGCATGGCGACGCGTGGCTTGGCAAGGGGCAGCGTTCCACGCT
>CAZEDA010000081.1:0-11439 GCA_964510915.1 uncultured Rhodocyclaceae bacterium
CGCAGGAACTCGCCGTGCAGATGCTTCCCGGCAACGAGAATCCGCTGCAGGCGCTTTCGCCTCGGGAGTTCGAGGTCTTCCGGCTGCTGGTAGCCGGTCACGCCGTGGGCGAGATTGCGCGAATCCTCTCGCTCTCGTACAAGACCGTCGCCAACCATCAGTGGAACATCCGCCAGAAGCTGGACGTCTCCAACACGGCGCAGGTCGTCCGCATGGCCATGACCCACGGCATGCTCGCCGCGGATCCTTCTTCCGAGTCCGGTACCGAAATCTCGGGCTGACCCTCCCGGACAGCGGTCCGGCGTTCCGCCTGCCGGGGCCCTGCGGGCGGCGGACTTTGTCGACCGGAGCCTGGTGTGCGTAGAGCACTCCAGGCCCGGACCTTCATGTCATCCGCCCGGAGGATCTCCGTCGCGGCCGCTCCACTGGTTCAGTCCTTCGCTAGAGCCTCCGGCCCTCGTTCGCAGTGCTTCTGCACGCCAAGGAACCGATCCCATCGTCTCAGGGAAATTTTCCCTATTGGCTGGCGGGTCACCCCTCCTACTCTCCAGGTTCGAGGAGGTGCGCCGCGAGAGCGGCGGCGTCTATTCGGGGTGACGTCCGCGCTCCCGGCAAGATCGGGTGACCGCGGGAATGCCGCCCCGACAGCCGAACAACAAAACCGAGCGGTAGCCGTATGCAGCTGGATCATGGCCCCGGGGGGAGACTGTCCATCGGGCCACATTGGGACGGAGTCCTTGGCTTCCGTGCGTTCATTGCCATCCTGGGATCTCTCGCGATGACCTACGCCGTGCCGGCGCGCTCACAGACGGCGGGTTCGCCGCCCGCCGGCAATGGTGCGGGTTCCATCGTCGCGCCTACGGTGCGGGTGACCGCGCCGAAAATCGTGACGCCGGTACCGGGCGTGATCATTCAGCGAGAGCAGATGTCCTCGAATGTCCAGAGTGCTTCAGGCAAGGACATCGACCAGTCGAGAGCGGTTTCATTGACCGATTTCATGAACGGAAGCCTCCAGTCGATCAACGTCAGTGACTACCGCGGCAATCCTTATCAGCAGGATCTGAATTTCCGCGGGTTCACGGCGTCTCCGTCCATCGGCACGCCACAGGGGGTTTCCGTCTATCTCGACGGCGTCCGTGTGAACGAGCCGTTCGGGGAAGTGGTGAACTGGGACCTTATCCCGATGAACGCCCTGAAGCGCGCGGAGATCCTCCCGGGGTCCAATCCGCTGTTCGGCCACAACACGTTGGGTGGGGCCTTGTCGCTCACCACGAAGGACGGGTTTTCCGATCCCGGGGCGGATCTGCGGATGCTCGGTGGCAGCTTCGGACGCAGCCAGATACAGGGGAGCGTCGGTGGCAATGCGAAGGGTGTTGCGGGTTTCGTCGCGTTCAACGTCTTCGACGAGAACGGATGGCGGCAGCGCTCGCCGTCCTCCGTCCGACAGATCTTTGCAAAGGGCGGCTGGCGCGGGGAAGCAGGTGAACTCGGCGTGTCGTTTCTGACCGCGGACAACGAACTCGCCGGCAACGGTCTGGTCCCGCTCGAGATGTACCGACAGCAGCGGGACGCGGTGTTCACCTCCCCTGATCTGGTGGAGAACCGGCTCACGCATGGGACGATCAACGGCTCGTGGAACATCGCGGACACCCTGACCGCGTCTCTTCAGGGATACCAGAGAGACTTCCGGCAGCGTTCGACCGGCGGGGATTTCTACGACGAGTGGCCCGCTGCGGCGGGCAGTTTCCGCATTCGCGGCTGTCCTCCGCCCTTTCGCACGGCATCCCGCTTCTCGGACGGCGCGGGTGAGGTCGACGCACCGGGATGTCCCGGTGTGATCCCGAACGGCGTCTTCAACTACGGCCGATCCGACCAGATGGGGCGCGGGCTCACCGCACAGCTTGTCGGGCAGCGTGATGACACGCAGATCGTGGTGGGCGTCAGTCACGACACGTCCGAGATCGACTTCGGCCAGAGCCAGCGGCTTGGCTGGATTGCCGACGACCGTAGCGTGGTGCTGGATCCGTCCGACTCACGCCGCACGGGACTGGTACCGCTGTCCCAGGCAATCCAGCGCAACGACCTGCGCGGGACGTCGGAGACCACCAGCCTTTTCGGTCTGAGCGTCTGGCAGGTCACGCCGAAGCTCACACTGACCACCGGGTTCCGCTACAACCGGTCGCGAGTGAAGACCAATCTGGTCGCCGACCGGCCGATTCCGCTGTATCAGTTCACGACGGACATCGTCGATGCGTTCCTGCCTGAATGCGGTGCGGAAAACGACCTCGCCTCGCCGGCGCGCTTCATTTGCACCCGGGGTGACTATGGCTATCGAAGCTTCAATCCGTCCGCCGGACTGTCCTGGCAGGCGGATCCCACCTTGACAGCCTTCGGCAATGTCAGTCGCGGCGCCCGGGTACCCTCGGTGATCGAACTGGGCTGTGCGCGTGATCGCGTCGCCGAGGCTCAGTTTGCCGGTCTGAACAGCGGGCGCCTGCTGGGTTGCTCGGTGCCGACGGGACTCACCAACGACCCGTTCCTCCCGCAGGTGCGATCCACCACCTACGAGTTCGGCCTTCGAGGGCAGTGGTCCGAGGGGACCTGGCTCTGGAACGCGACCGCTTTCCGCACGGATCTCTCCGACGACATCCTGTTCGTCTCTCTGGGCAGGCGCAATCGCGGTGTGTTCGACACATTTGGCAGCACCCGTCGTCAAGGTGTGGAGTTCGGCGTCTCCGGCGCGTGGGGGCGTCACACGCTTCGCGTGAGCTACACCTACCTTGCCGCGACCTTCGAGTCCTCGGCCCGTGTCGTGAACGAGAGCAACAGCGAATCAATTCGTGAGCGGGGGCGGGTGAACGAGTTCGAGGTCTTGCCCGGTGACCGCATTCCAGGCATTCCGGCGAACACGCTCAAGGTCGGTTGGACGGTGGACATGAGCGATCGGTGGAGCTTCGGAGCGAATGTGATCGCACAGTCGTTCCTGTACTCACGGGGCAACGAGAACAACGAGCATCAGCCCGTCGGAACGGACAGCGACGGCCGGGCGGTGCGGGCGCGATACGACCCCACCATCACCACGGCGCCGGGGCGTGCATTCATCGGATCGGGGCGAATTCCGGGATTTGCGGTGCTCAATCTGAATGCGACCTACCGCGTCGACAGGGATTGGTCTTTCTTCGCCCGACTGGACAACGTGTTCGACACTGGCTACGCGACCGCTGGCGAGCTCGCCCTGAATCCGTTCACCGGCGGTCGGTGGGGGATGCGGGACGCCGCGGGCTTCAACTACAACAGCAACGACTGGACCCATTCGCAGTTCATCGGACCCGGTACGCCCCGGGCCATGTGGGTGGGTGTGACGTACGCCTATCGCCCTCAGGGAGGAAGCTGACCGGAGTGTATCCGCGCGCTGGTTTGCCGCGCGGAGAGAAACAGGAAGTCGCAAGCCCGCTTATCACATCGAACCAAGGAGACATCCACATCATGATTCTCGAATCATTCTTCAACCAACGCGCGCTGATCGGTGCCGTCGCCTTCGCGAGCTTGTCCGCGGTTGCGCAAGCCGGCGACTTCACGCGTCTGCCTACGGCCGCGTCGGGCGCGCCCATCGAGCGTCTCGAAGGGGATCCTGTCGACGATCCGTTCCTGCTGCCCACCGGTACACGTCTCACCGCGCCCGGCGTGCGTCCTGTGATCTACGATCTGCCCAGCTATCTGCAGGTCGTGGCGCAGCGATCGACGACGGTCTTCGAAGACGACAATCCCACCGAGGAGATTGGCACCTTCACGGATTTCGTGTTCAAGATCGTGGCGCCTGAGGCTATTGCGGGGACGAACATTGCGGATTTCAACGGCAAGTACGTGTTCGGCAGCCGCATGGTGCTTTCCAACGACGAGTGGGAGTTCAACGATATCTTCCGTCGTGGCTACAGCCCGTTCGACGACGTGTACGCGGGCTGGACCCGCATGACCAGCCGTGACGACCGCATGCGGAGCGCCGCGCGCACGTCGGACAGCGGCGTAGGCGGTGGAGTCAACACCTACGATCCGGATACCGTAGCCGTCCAGGCGGATCTCAACATCGCCGAGGGTGTGCCCTCTTCCGGGCTGTTCCTGGTGCTCGTGCCCGACGCTGTGGACTTCCGACTGCAGGATGAAGCCGTCGAGCTCTTCCAGGCGGGTGAAGAGGACCAGCTTCCCACGCGGTTCGATTTCGCGGGTTACGTCCCGGTCCCGGTGCCCGAGCCGTCCACCTACGCCATGCTGCTGGGTGGCCTGGGTCTGCTCGGCGCGGTTGCCCGCCGTCGTCGCGGCGCCTGACGTTCAATAGCACGGCCAGGGCCGGGCGGAGGTCTCGCCCGGCCCAATCAGGATCCTCTCTATGTCTTCAGCACCGAAGGCCCACAACGAAAATCTGATCACCGTGCTGCTTGTCGACGACCATGCGGTCGTTCGCGAGGGCTATCGGCGTGTTCTCGAGCGAACGCCCGATATCGAGGTGGTGGCCGAGGCCGGCTCCGGCGAGGACGCGTATCGCTGCTACTGCGAACTCGACCCGGACGTCGTCGTGATGGACCTGAGCATGCCCGGCATCGGCGGTATCGAAGCCGTCCGGCGCATCGTGACCCGCGATCCCAAGGCACGCGTCCTGGTCTTCAGCATGCACGAGGACGGCGTGTTCTCCTCCCGCGCCCTGAAGGCGGGTGCCAAGGGATATCTCACCAAGGCCAGTGCTCCCGATTCTCTTGTCGAGGCGATCCGCATGGTCGCCTCCGGAAAGCTCTACCTGAGTCCGGACGTGGCGCAGGAACTCGCGGTACTGTCGCTTCCGGGGCGCGCCAATCCGATGCAGACCCTGTCCGCGCGCGAGTTCGAAGTCTTCCGTCTGCTCGTGGAAGGCCGGTCGGTGGCGGAGATCTCCAAGATTCTTTCCCTGTCGCAGAAGACAGTGGCCAACTATCAGTCGACGCTTCGGCAGAAGCTCGAGGTGGCCAACACCACCCAGGCGGTGCGTCTCGCGATGGCTCACGGACTGTTCCCGCCTGTCGGAGCCGCTGGCGACGATTCTTCCCACGCCTGACGCTGCCGCTCGAACCGGCGCCGCGCGATTGCAGCGTCTCGCTATCGCACGGAAACGGTCACACCCGACAGCTGAGCTCGCAAGGTTTCCGTCAGGGGTGAGGGTTTGAGGCCGGCGGTCACCGCAAAAGTCCTCGTGAGCCGATGGTAGACGGCCAGGGCTTCGGCGTCCTGGCCCAGTGCCGCGTGGCAGCGCATGAGTCCCTGGTAGAAGGGCTCGGCCATTTCATCGGCATCGAGTGAACGCAGGTACAACTCGATGGCCCGTTCCCGAAGCCCGAGGGCTTCGTACTGACGTCCCAGCCGGACCACGCCGCGAACGAATTTGGCGCGCAGTCTTTCGCGGGAGGCGGCACTCCAAGGTTCTTCGGCATCGGCGGGCAGCAGTACCCCGCGATAGAGCCCAAGGGCCGATTCCACACCGAGCAGTTCCGCGTGGTCCGCGGGCAGATCCGAGGCGGCATCCGCCGCCTGCTCAAAGACACGTGTATCGACCCAGCACACGCGGGGATTCACACTGACTGCGCCGTCCTCCACGAGGATGGCGTCCGGATGACCCAGCAGCTTGCGCAACCGATGGACGGTGACGCTCAATGCGGCGCGCGCGGCATCGGCTTCGTCGTCTGGCCAAAGCGCATCGGTGATGCGGTACTCCGGAACCGATACGCCGCCCAGCGCAACGACTGCCTTGAGCAGTGCCAGGGTCTTGCGTGGCACCTTCGTACCGAAAGTGAGCGGCTGGTCGTCGATCTGCACGACGAACCGACCTAGCGCATGCACGCGGATCGGCCAGGGCCAGTGTTCGCTTCCCCCGCCGTCGCACTGCCAGCCATGGCGGCGGATGAGGGCCCGCACGTGATCCGTGCGGATGTCAGCCCGCAGCGCTTCGGTACACAGTCGCGGCATCCAGGCTGCGAAGAATCGGGTAGGCAGACCCGTGCCATGCCTCGCGGACGCCGCGAACAGATCTTCGAGATGCCGATGCAGCGCCGCCTCGTCTCCGCGCCGGAGTGCGAGCATCGCCCGTCCCTGGCAGGCGTAAGTCCGGTAGGCCGACAGTCCGAACATGGCCGCGAGTGCATCCGCCTCGGCGATGGCGGTTTCCGCCTCTTCCGTCCTGCCGTTTTCCACGAGGGCCCAGACCAGCATGCCCCGCCCCAGCAGGCGATGCCATGCCCCGCCGAGATCCTCGTAGTCTCGGGCGGCTCGCCGAGCCATCGTGAGCCCGACGTCGGTATCGCCGCGCGTCAGCGCCTGCCAGCAGCGCATGCAGTTGAAGGACGCCACGTCATAACGGCGGGCGTAGTCCATCGTCTGGGCCATCCGGTCTGTCCAGACGGCGACCGCATCCCCATGAAGACGCATCATCTCGCCCCACCACCCGCCGATGGCCGCGAAGCGCCTCAGCTGGGGCAACGCGTACGCATCCGCCATGGCGCTCAGGCGCGCGACGTTGCAGGCGACGCCTTCATCGTTCAGCCTGGCGACATGCGCCCAGGCCGTGAACAGGGCGCCGAGCCCGCGGACGAGCGGCGCCACGGAGACGTCGTCGATGATCGTTTCCATTCGGGGGAGCACGTCGTCGATGAGCAGCTCGTCGCCCAGGAAAGCGGCGCAGCGCAGGAGGTATGTGCCGGCCATCGCGCGAAGCTCAGGATCACCCGCCCGGTCGAGCAGTCCCAGCGTCCGGTCGATCCAGTGACGCAGCGACGGCGGTGCGCCATGACGATGGCTGAGGGCGGCGCACAGTGCCGTGCACACCCGCAGTTCGCTGTCCGCGTCCGGGAACTGGATGCCCCGCGCGAGCTGCGCTTCGAGCACGTCGAGCCAGGGATCGAGGTCCTGGAAGCTGGTGAATTCCACAAACACGGATTCGAGGATCGCTGTGGTGCTGAGTACCTGGCACCAGCGATCGTCGACCGCGCCCGCCCGATTCGCTGCCAGGGCGAACAGCCTTCTGGCCTCCGCCGGGTCGGCAAAACCGGTGGCCGCGCCCTGCCAGTGGAACAGCCAGGGGTCGGTTTCGAAGGTGTCACCGGGGAAACGGGCGAGCCAGTCCAGGATCCGCCGGTGTCGGCCCTCCCGGAGCAGGCCGGGGATGCATGGTCCGATCACGCGCCGCGCGTCATCCCAGGCTTCCGCGTCGAGGTAGAGGTCCGTGGCGAGTGCAGGCTCCCCGCGGCCTTCCAGCAATCGGGCGGCGCTGACCCGCCTTTCGTTCCGCTGTCGGGCGTCGCCGCTGGCCGCTTCGGCGCGGCGGAGGAAAGCGTGGAACAGCGGGTGGAACTGATAGAGGCTGTCGCGGCCGCCGTCGATCGTGCGGCGCTCCACGAAGAAATGGTGCCGCGCGAGATAGTCGAGCAGTACCACGGCCTGGGGAGTACCGGTGGCGAGCGTTGCTGTTTCCCCCGCAACCGACGGAAAGTGCGACAGCGTGAACAGTATTCGGGCGTTGTCCGGGGTGGTCCGCGCCAGCATTTCGGAGGCGAAGTAGTCGAAGACGTCCTCCAGGGAACTGGCGGGGTCGGCGGGATCGCCGCCAAGGCCGCGACGCATCCGCTCCGCGATCAGGACGAGCCCGGCCGCCCAGCCGGCGCTCAGCGCATGGATGTGCTCGGCGCGGGCGCTGTCGCCCGGCAGCCGCTCCCGGACGAGGGCGGCGGACTCGTCGGCCGTCAGACGGAATTCGTCCGCCCCGATCCAGCCCATCAGGTTGTTCGCCAGCAGCCGTGTGAACGGGCGGGTGGGCTCCTCGCGGCTCACGAGCATGAGTTGCAGCCCCGGCGGGATCTCGCCGGCGGCCTCGGCGAGGACGGCGAGCACGCTCTCGGCGCTCGCCAGCTCGTGGATGTCGTCGATCACGAGCACAGAGACCCCGGACAGCGTCGCGAACAGGGAGCGGAACCAGCGGCGGGCGAATGCCGCGATGTGCGCGGTGTACTCCGGCGCGAGGCGGGGCAGGGGCGGAGCGTCGAGGCGACCGTGGCGGGCTGCGAGACCAAGGAAATGCAAGAACGTGGACGGATCGGCGTCCTCCCGGTCCAGCCGGTACCACTGATGAGAAAGGGAGCGTGACTCCAGCCACTGGGCGATGAGCGTCGTCTTGCCCGCGCCGGGCGGGGCGGAGATCCAGACTATGGGGTGGTGCACCAGCGAATCGAGCCGCCGATGGAGGCGCTCCCGCGCCACGGCGCCACTCAGGCGCGGCCCGCTCAGCTTGGCCAGCAGTGATGCCGAAGCAGTCACCGGGAGGACTCCCCTTCAACGCGAATCTTTATTGGCGGACGCGGCGCCCTTGAGCCGACGGGCTTCGTCTGCTGCCCGCCTCGCGTAACTCTGCCAGGCTGACGGCAATACCGCGCTTCATTCGGGAAAGTCTCCCTGACGATGCGCGGTCCGTCAACGCGAACCGGCGGGATATCACCGAAGTGATAGTCGGGCACCAACCTGGGCCCCAGGGGTCCCGCGGGTGTGCACCAAAGCATCCGGAGCTCACTGGGGTGACGCACCGAGGTTGGGCGCGCCCGGGAACCCGGTTGTCATGGCGGTCATGTCGATCAACAGGTTACGAATCGTGACGAAGCTGGCGCCCAAGTTGCAGTAGGCGAGCGGCCGCGGCGGAAATGCATGCGGCGTCCGATCAACGCAAAACCTGGAGGACCGAACCCATGATCCGTCGACTGAAGCGAAGTGTGCTTGCCCTGGCCATGTGCCTTGCCGTTCCCGCCGCGATGGCGGCTGATCCCGTTCGCATAGGCATTCCGGTCGGCCTGTCGGGTGCCAACTCGGTCGTGGCACCTTCGGTGGTGCAGTCCGCCGAACTCGCCGCCGAGGAAATCAACGCCAAGGGCGGCATCCTCGGTCGGCCCATCGTCCTGGAAGTCGCCGACGACGGCAGCGGCGCGGCGGGTGCCCAGAAGGCTTTCGATTCCCTGCTGTTCCAGAAGAAGGTGGACACGCTGATCTCCATGGAAACCAGCGCGGCCCGCAACGCCGGCCTGCCCATCGTCTCCCGCGGCAAGAAGCCCTACATCTACACCTCCCTGTACGAGGGGCGGTCCTGCAACAAGTATCTCTACTGCAACGCGCCGGTGCCCGAGCAGATGGTGGCGCCGATCGTCGACCAGTTCATGAAGAAGTTCGGCGCGAAGACCTTCTTCCTGGTCGGCAGCGACTACGCGTTCGGTCGCGGCATGCTCAAGTTCACGCGGGAGTACATCGAGAAGAACGGCGGCAAGGTCGTCGGTGACGAGTACGCGCCGATGGACGCCACGGACTGGACGGCCATCATCAGCAAGATGCGCTCGACCGCACCCGACGCCATCGTGATGTCCACGGCTGGCGGCGCACCGAACGTGACGCTCACCAAGCAGTACAAGGCGGCCGGCCTGAAGGCTCACATCGGCAACCTGAGCGTGGACGAAGGCACGGCGAAGAGCATGGGTGCCGATGCCGAGGGGACGTACATCACGGCGTCCTACCTCACGACGCTCGATTCGCCGAAGGCCAAGGAGTTCATGGCGGCCATGCAGAAGAAGTTCGGCGCCAACCTCAAGACGCCCAACGACCTGTCCGTGCCCCAGTACGACGCCATCTATCTCTACAAGGCTGCCGTCGAGAAGGCCGGCTCGTTCGACTCGGACGCGATCGTCAAGGCGCTCGCCGAGGTGTCGTTCGACGGTCCCCGCGGCAAGGTGCAGATGAGCAAGCA
This sequence comes from uncultured Rhodocyclaceae bacterium, assembly GCA_964510915.1. GTDB lineage: Bacteria > Pseudomonadota > Gammaproteobacteria > Burkholderiales. Next base: position 9,794 of record CAZEDA010000081.1, read on the forward strand.
GCGTCATGCCCCGCTCAACATGTATCTCGGCCAGGTGCAGAAGGACGGCTCGGTGAAGGTCATCGAGACCTTCAACAACGTCGACCCCGGCGAACAGTGTCCTAACCTGAAGTAGTTTCTGCAGGATCGCACCGGACCGGCATGGCGTGCCGGTCCGGTGTGCGTCCGACTCCTGAGAGCATTGCCAGCGTGATCGCGACCCTGCTCGACATCGTGACCTCGGCAGCCATCCTGTATGCGGTGGCAGCGGGTCTTCTCATCGTGTTCGGGGTGATGAAGATCATCAACTTCGCCCACGGCGGATTCCTCACCATCGGCGGCTACTCGGCGCTCGCGGTCACGAAGCTCGGCTGGAATCCGTGGGCCTCGCTCGTGTTCGCCACCGGCATCGGCTTCGTCGCCGGGATGATCATCGAGCGCCTCGTGGTGAAGCCCCTGTACTCCCGGCCGCTGGATGCCATCCTCGCCACCTGGGGGCTCGGCATCATCATCGGCCAGCTCATCACGATCGCCTTCGGGCGTGAGGTGCAGTTCGTCCAGAGCCCCATGAGCGGGGCGATCGACTTTGCCGGTGCGTCCTACTCCTCGTACCGGCTGGTGCTCGTACTTGCGGCGACCATCATCGGCGTGGGCATTGCCGCGCTGCTGCAGAAGACGCGTCTCGGGCTGGTGACCCGTGCGGTCATCATGAATGAAGATCTCGCCCGGGGGCTCGGCATCAACAGCGGTCTCGTGCGCTTCTTCACGTTCTCTCTCGGCGCTGCCCTGGCGAGTCTCGCCGGCGCGCTGATCACACCGCTTTCCAGCGTCGACCCGAACATGGGAGTGCCCTGGCTCGTGAACGCCTTCATGCTCGTGCTCGTCTCGGGCGTGTCATTCATGAGTCTGCTCGTGGCGACCGTGGTATTCGGCGGCGCGCAGGTTCTGGTAAGCACCTACGTGAGTCCCGTGCTCGGCGGCCTCACCATCGTGGTGGCGGCGGCCGTGCTGATGCGGGTGCGTCCGCAGGGGTTCAGTCGTGAGTAGCGCGGGCGTCGCAGCAGCCCCGGGCGGTACTGCAGTCGCGGGGAAGGTGCGCTCCGATTTCCGGCGCGTGATCGTGTTCTCGGTCATTGCGCTGGCAGTGATCGGCGTGGCGCCCTATGTGCTCGACACCTTCATGGTGAACAGCCTCATCCGCGGCTTCCTCTATGCCGCCGTGGCGCTCACCGTGGACGTGCTCTGGGGCTACACCGGCGTCCTCACCTTCGGCCAGTCCGCGTTCTTCGGCATCGGTGCCTATGCAGCCGGGCTCATCTTCACGCATGTGGGGTTCGGCTATGGCTATGCCGCTCTCGCGCTGGCTGCCGGCATCGTGGCCGCCGTCCTCGTGGCGGGAATCATCGGCTGGCTCTCGTTCTATCACGGCGCTTCGCCCCTCTATGCGTCGGTGGTGAGTCTCGTGCTGCCCATCGTGCTCACCCAGGTGATCTACACGGGGGGCGAGTTCACGGGGTCCAGCAGCGGTCTGTCGGGCTTCGAGAGTTTCGATGTGTCGATGGAACTGTGGTTCTGGGTGGCCGGCGCCTATCTCGTCCTGCTCACCGCGGGTGCGTGGCTCTTCGTCCGCAGCGATGCCGGCCGCATCCTCGTCGCGATCCGCGACA
>CAZEDA010000082.1:0-11313 GCA_964510915.1 uncultured Rhodocyclaceae bacterium
CTGTACGACATGATTCACCCGAACGCCAACGCCACGCTGACCGTGCGCTCGGTGTTCGTGATCGATCCGGCGAAGAAGGTGCGCCTGACGATCACGTACCCGGCCAGTACGGGGCGGAACTTCGACGAGATCCTTCGCGTGATCGACTCCCTGCAGCTCACCGACGGCTACAGCGTGGCGACCCCCGTGAACTGGAAGCCGGGCGAAGACGTCATCATCGTGCCGTCGCTGCAGGACCCGGAAATCATCCGGCAGAAGTTTCCCAAGGGCTATCGCGCGGTGAAGCCCTACCTGCGCTACACGCCGCAACCCGATCGCTGAGCGCGACGGTCCTCTCTCTCCCCCTCCGGGCCCGGCGCGCGACACGTGAGGCGCGCGCCGGGGAACCCGGACCTCTGTTCCGCTTGCGCTGGAACGACTGGTTCGTCAGCCCGGCAGGGCGCGACGAATCGTCAGCAGGCTGCCCGGGAGCTCCTCCGGCCACGGGGCCACGATGTCAGGGCCGGTAACAAGGTCGCTCAACCAGTCGATGTGATCCCGGATGGAGGCGAACGCGCGCGGGCTGCCGCCTCGTTCGACGGCCTCGCGATACTGTGATGCGGCGAGGCTCGCGCCATCGCGGATCGACGTGCCGTCGGTCGCCAGAAGCAGTCGTGTGACAGTGAGATCCCCGAAGCCGGCGGAGAGCCAGAAGCCCGGGTTCGTCGTCATCGCGGCGTTGGCCTTCCTTTCCTGAGCTTCCAGCAGTTCTCCAAGGGATTCGTTCCAGTCTCGCGGCGCGGCAGACGGTTCGCGTGCGGCGAGCAGCGCACAGGCAGCGGCCCAGTTCGTGAACGCGTAGGTGTCGTCCTGTCCTCGCGCGTCGAAGGCTTCGCGGAACAGCGCCGCGGCATTGCGCAGCGCGGCCATCCGCTCGCGACCCGTCGACACCCAGGCGAGGCGCTTGAAGGCGCCGCCCAGCAATGCGTGTCGTTCGGGCGTCGGGGCGCGCTCCGCGATTGGACGAAGCGTATCGACCGCAACGTTCAGTTCGGTGATCACGGCGGATCGCACTGCCTCCGGCACCGCGGCTCTCTTGCGGGTCGACCGCGCCTCCCGCCATTGCCGCATCGCGAGCCGTACCTGGCAATTCACCGACTGCTCCAGCGTACGCACCGGGCAGTCGCCGACACGCGCGGCGAGCGCACGGTCCAGCCAGGCGATTGCGTCGCGGAAGAGTCCCGCTTCTGAATAGGCGAACCCGAGTGCGGCGCAGACATCCGCCCGGACGGTCCAGTCGTGCCGCTGACCGGGAGAGGCGGCGGCAGGAATGCGGCCGAGCAGTTCCGCGAGCGCCTTGCGCTCCTCGTCCTGTCGCGCGCGGTCGTCGAAGTCCGCGGCGTCGCCCGTGCTGGCGGCTGCGGCGCGGTTGCGCAGATCGGCGACGAGTTCGGCCGGCGAGACGTAGGGCAGGGGCGTCACCGCCTTGGGCGCCGAAACATCGCGGACGAGACGGAACGCCGGGTCGCCGTAGCACTGGTAGGCGCCCCAGGTATTCACTTCGGGATGCGTGGACCAAGTGGCACGGCGTGCGTGAAGCACGGCATCGCCGAAGGTCTCGCCGTTCAGCAGACTGGCGTAGAAGGTCTGCGCAAAGGTGAGGGCGGCGGCATCGCCGACAGCCCAGCCGGCGCAGACGACCGCGCGCACGCCCATCCGCACGAACTGCACGCCGAGGTTCGCAGCCAGACGGTGAAACGGCGTCGACGCCTCGCCGACGCTCTGACCGAGGTGGCAGCAGTTCACGAACACCAGTTCGGGAACGTGACGCATCTGCTCCACATCGCCCGGGGTTAGGATCGTCTCACGGCCGATCACCATGCCCGACAGGCGCTTCCGGCGCGGCCGGTGCGGCGCGTCGTTGCCGGAACCGTCTTCGGCATCCGGGACTGTCTCGTCCGACTCGAACTCGTGCACGCCATGCCCGGCCAGGTGCAGGATCCGCCACGCGTCTCCGTGCAGGGCATCGACGATCTCGGAGGCCGCGCCGTCGACGACGGAGCGGCAATCGTATCCACGGCTCACCAGCAGTTCGCTCACGCATTCCGCCTCGAGCCGCGCGCCGGGCAGCGCCGAGAACCCTTCCCAGCCGTCCAGTTCCGGATTGCCGATGACGAGCGCGTTCGGGACGAACGTGTGCATCGGGCTCGCGCGAAAGGCCTGGACCTTGAGCTGACGCACGAGGCCGGCGGCGACGGCGGGCGGCTCGCCCGCCGGATTCCAGCGGTCCTCGAGCAGTTCCCACGGGAAGCGCGCGGAGGTCTCGTCGACCATGATGACCGTGTCGCGCTGATCCGGCGCGCTTTCCTTGAGACGCGCCGGCAGCAGCATCTCGAACAGCGATTTGGCGATATCGCCATTGGCGATGGCGCTGGAGCACGCCTGCGCCACGAAGGCGTCCGCGAGCTGCAACTGCCCCGCACTCAGGGATTCCTCCGCGCGGGCGCGATTGGTGGTCGACACGAAGCGCAGCACTTCCGCCTTGCGATCCTCGACGATCTCGATGCGCTGCCACCAGCCGCGGTCGTCGTCGAAACGGATGCGGTGCCGGCAGCCTTCTCCGGGCACGACCAGCTGCTCGGGCCATTGCACCATCGCAGCGAGTTCACCGTTGGCGAGCAGGGAGGACAGTTCGCGCGCGGCGCCGATGGCGACATCCTCGAAGAGCTCGATGAACTCCACGCAGGCGATGCGCACGCGATGGGCGAGGCGGGAATCCTCCAGCCGGCGATTGGCGTCGAGCGCCCCGCGTACCATCGCCTCGAGCGAGTCACGCAGCGACAGACTGCCCGCACCGGTCCCCACCAGCAATGCACTCACGCTGGCGAGCAGGACGGGCGCGGCCGTGTCGCGCGCGGATTCGTCCTGAACCTGCAGCAGCCGCAGCGCGTACTCGAGCAGCGCGTCGCGCACGCCCGCCTGCAGAGGCGCCGGCGACAGCTCGCCGACCTGGCCTAGACCGACGACGATCGCCCCGCGTGGTGCAGAGCGGGTGTCGCCATGGAAAAAGACGGCGTGCGTGCCCAGCGGTCCCGGGTACAGCCCCAGATCTCGGCGCCGGGACAGCGGTCCTTCGCGATCGTGGCCGCGCATCTGCCGGTCGAGCGCGGCCTCGGCGCTGACGATGGTGTCCCCAAGGTAGTGGCCCACCAGCACGGGGTAGGGCGCGTAGCGGAGATCGCCATGACGGACCCCGACGCGCAACCCGGCGGTCGGCGCAGGTGCAGGCGTCGCACGCCGCGAGCGCCGCCGGGCCGGGGCGCCCGAGACTCGTTCGGACGAGTCTGCAGCCGCGCTCATCGGAGCATCGGTGTCACGCGTCAGCAGAGGCGCTGCCGTCCCTGCGGGCGTGCGGACCGGCCTGCGGGCTTTCGCCATCCTGGACTCCTGCGGTGGATATCGGTTCGAGCCTAATGCCCGCCGGAGGCAGGGTCAATGCGGACCCGCGACGCGCATAATCCGCCTGTCATTCCTCCTGCAAGAGCCTGCCGCCATGCCAGATTTCGACGACGCCCGGACGTTCTGGGATACGCGCTTCGACACGCCCGAGTACATCTTCGGCAAGGTTCCCAATGTGTTTCTCAGCCGGGAAGCCCAGCGGCTGGCGCCGCGTTCCCGGGTGCTGGACCTCGCGTGCGGCGAGGGGCGCAATGCCATCTGGCTGGCGAGCCAGGGCCACGACGTGGTGGGAATCGACATCTCGCCGCTCGCGCTCGCGAAGGCTCGCAAGCTCGCCGAAGCCTCCGGCGTTCAAGTCGACTTCCGCGAAGCCGATGTCAGACAGTGGGCGTGGGAGAAGGAGGCTTTCGATGCCATCGCCTGCATCTTCATCCAGTTCGCGGCGCCGGGGGAACGTACCCGACTCTTCGAAGGGTTTGCCGCCGCGCTGAAACCCGGCGGGCTGCTGCTGCTTCAGGGATACACGCCCAAGCAGCTGGAGTACCGGACGGGCGGGCCGGGAGATCTCTCCCACCTGTACACGCCCGAGATGCTGCACGACGCGTTCGGTGCCTGGGAGATCCTCCGGCTGGAGGCCCACGAAGCCGTGCTCGAGGAAGGGACCAAGCACGTGGGCCGGTCGGCGCTGATCGATCTGGTGGCACGAAGGCCGGGCTGATCGTCAACCCCGGCCCCCAGGGAAGGACGGTCGGGGTGGCGCCGGTTCGCCACGTTTCGACCGCGTACTCCGGCGTCTGCCGGGACAAGGGGAACGGGGCATGGCCGACATACTGCTGCAGGGAGTGGGGACGCTGGTCGCGCTGATGGCGGCGGCGCTGGTGGTGTTCTGGTTCGTGCAGGACGTCACCCAGAAGAAGCACACGATCCTGCGCAACTTTCCGGTGATCGGCCGGTTGCGCTACCTGTTCGAGCGGCAGGGCGAATACTTCCGGCAGTACTTCTTCGCGAACGACCGCGAAGAGATGCCCTTCAACCGCGCGATCCGTTCCTGGGTCTACCGGCTTGCCAAGAATGAAGGCGGCGCCATCGGCTTCGGCTCGACCAACAACATGAGCGAGTCGGGCAACATCCTCTTCGTCAATGCTCCCTTCCCCGTGCTGGAGGAGGAGCGCGAAACCACGCCGCCGAAGGTGATCGGCGAGGGCTATTGCCGCGAACCCTTCGTCGCGCGCTCGGTCGTCAACATCAGCGGCATGAGCTACGGCGCGCTGTCCGGGCCAGCGGTGCGCGCGCTGTCCCGCGGGGCCGCGGAGGCCGGCTGCTGGATGGATACCGGCGAGGGCGGCCTGTCACCGCACCACATCGAAGGCGGCGCGGACATCATCATGCAGATCGGGACGGCCAAGTACGGTGTGCGCGATGCGGAAGGCCGCCTGAGCGACGCCCGTCTGCGCGAGATCGCACCGAAGGTCCGGGCGTTCGAGCTGAAGCTGTCCCAGGGCGCCAAACCCGGCAAGGGCGGCGTGCTGCCCGCCGCGAAGGTGAGCGAGGAGATCGCCGCGATCCGCGGGATCGAAGCCCATCGCGATTCCATCAGCCCCAACCGGCATCACGACATCGCCGATGCCGATCAGCTTCTGGACGCCATCGTGCGCATCCGCGAGGTCACGGGCAAGCCGGTGGGCGTGAAGACGGCCATCGGCGGCTGGGAGTTCATGCAGCAGTTGTGCGAGGCGATCCATCGGCGCGGGCTGGCGGCAGCGCCGGACTTTCTCGTCATCGACGGCGGCGAAGGCGGTACCGGCGCGGCGCCCCAGGCGCTGATGGACCACATGGCGCTGCCCATCGCGGAGGCGCTGCCCCGGGTCGTGGACTCACTGATCGAGAACGGGTTGCGCGAGCGCATTGCCGTGGTGGCGAGCGGGAAGCTGGTGACTTCCGCGAAGGCAGCGTGGGCGCTTTGTGCCGGCGCGGACTTCGTGAACACGGCCCGCGGATTCATGTTCGCGCTGGGCTGCATCCAGGCGCTGCGGTGCCACACGAACACCTGCCCCACAGGGATCACGACACACAACCGGCGCCTGCAGCGCGGGCTGGTGGTGGAAGAGAAGTTCGTGCGCGTTGCGAACTACTGTCGCAACATCAACGCCGAGATCGACATGATCGCCCACTCGTGCGGGTTGAAGCATGCGCGGGAGTTCCGGCGGGAGCACCTGCGGATCGTGCGCAACGCTTACGAGTCCGTTGCACTGTCCACGCTCTATCCGTATCCGGAGCGGCCGGATGCCCGGGTGAAGCTGGCGAGCTGAGGTTGGCCTGCGTCGCCGGGGCGAATCGCACCGGGGAGGGCGGGCTCAGGCGTCGGCGCTCTCTTCGCTTTCCAGACGGATCTTGCCGCGGCCGGGCTGGACCTGCAGCCGGTTGTCGCGGGCGAAGCCCATCAGGAACTCGAAGGCCGCCGGGTTGATGTCCTGCAGGATGGTTTCGATCACGACGCCCGTCTGCCCATGGCGGGACACCGGGCGGGCGTGGCTGGAATAGCGGAGCCGGTTGTCGTCGAACGCGGCGAGCGCGCCGCACAGGCGTTCGCCCCAGTCGCTCGGGCGAAAGGGTTTTCCGTCCTGGGTGATCCCGAGGATCAGCCACTCTTCCGGTTCTACGGTCATGGTCCCGCTGCGAGAAAAGGCTCGTGAGGCTGCTCAACGGCATTGCCCGCGCGAACTTGACCCGGGTAGCTGGCTTGCAGCCCTCAGACGAGCAGCGGCGGGAGCTCGGCCAGATTGCCGACGATCGCGTAGGGGCGCTGACCCAGTTCGTCCGGCATGGCACCCGAGCGGTTGATCCAGAAGGTCCGGAACCCGAAGGCGGTCGCCCCGCTGATGTCCCAGAAGTTCGAGGAGACGAATCCCACCTCGCCCGCGGTGACGCCCAGGCGCTCGCAGGCCAGCGCGTAGACACTCGGATGCGGCTTGTAGACCCGGAGGGGATCGACGCTCAGGACCGCCTCCAGCCGATCCGAAAGTCCGGCGTTGGCCACCACCGCGCCGAGCATCCGGGGGGAGCCGTTGGAAAGGATGGCGCGCCGGAAGCCGGAAAGCACATCCAATGTGGCCGGAACCTCCGTATAGCAGGTCAAGTGGTCGTAGCATTCCATCAGGGCACGGCTTGCGGCAGCGTCCAGAGGCAGCCCGAGTGCGGCGCAGGCATGGGCAAGGCCGTCGGCGGTGACACGGGTGAAGTCCTCGTAGCGCCCCATCAGGCTCCGCAGCCACGTGTACTCGAGCTGCTTCTGGCGCCAGAGGCGGGAGAGCTCGGCGCCGCGGCCGGGAAAGCGCCGCTCGCATTCGGCGACCACGGAATGGACATCGAAAAGCGTGCCGTAGGCGTCGAAAACGAGGGCTCGGATGGCGATCATGGCAAATCAGGCAGTGCCGCCCTGCAGATTGGCGGGGACGGCGGTGGCGATCTTGCGGGGTTCCGGCAGATCGAGGTGGGTCATGATCTCGACGAATTCCGCCCGCGACTTGCCGGACAGACGGGGGTTGGTGGCCTTCTCCTCCCCGATCGTCGACACCCGCCGGAGCCGGTAGTCGTGGCCGGGATAGACCAGCGTGTCGTCCGGAAGGGTGAAGAGCCGTTCCGTGATGCTGCTGTAGAGGGCGTCGGGGTCACCGTTCTGGAAGTCGGTCCGGCCGCAGCCTCCGATCAGGAGGGTATCCCCCGTGAGGACACGGTCCCGCCAGAGGAAGCAGCTGCTGCCGGGTGTGTGGCCGGGGGTGGCCAGCACACGCAGGTGTTCCTGTCCGAACAGCACCCCATCCCCGTCGTCCAGCAGGCGGTCGAAGCCGGACGCGCCGCAGTGCCGGCTGACGGCGGTTCGCGCGCCGGTGCGACGGGCCAGCGCCCGGGCACCCGTGACATGGTCGGCATGCACGTGGGTTTCCAGGATCCAGACGAGGCGCAGCGAGAGCTCGGTGGCCACGGCGAGATCGCGTTCGACCTGCTCGCGGACGGGGTCGACGATCACGGCTTCCCGGGTGACCGGGTCGCCGATGAGGTAGGTGTAGGTGGACGACTCCGGATCGAACAGCTGGCGGAACATGAGCTTGGGTCTCCCCGGTGTGGCGGTGGGGCGAGGTCAGAGCGGCTTCTTGATGGAGACCGCGCCCCGGACCTGGCCGATCCCGTATCCGACGGCCTTGTCGTGCGGGTAGTTCTCCAGGAGCTTCTCGCGGACGGCCGGCGCGATGGTCTCGGGCGTCCCGTGGCAGGCGAGGCACACGGGTTTCACCGGGATCGCCTTCAGGAAACGAAACACCCGACCGGACGGTTCGTCGACGATCTCGGCGCGTTCGAGCGTTTCGGGCTTCTCGCCCGCGGCGGCCTTGCGGTCGAACTCCGCCAGCGCCGCCTGTTCCCAGGCGTCCGGCGTGCCGATCATCGGGTTGCGGGTCTTGAGGCTCACGCGTGTGACGCGGCTGCCGGTCTCCCGGGACAGATTGCCGGCGATCTCGGGCGCGGACTGCCGGCACACGCCGATGGCGCCGACCGGTCCGCCCGCGGTCATTTCCTTTTCCAGGGCGGCGCCGAGCTGGGAGACGAGCCGGCCCGCCGTGGCGCGCGCCTGGGCGGTCTCGGCGGCGAGGTCCGGCTCGGCGCTGGCGACGAAGGGCAGCGGCGCGAGGACGACAAGGCAGGCAAGACGGCGGGCAAGGCGGTTCAAGGTCTCTCTCCGGCAGGTGGGTCGAATCCAATGTGCCACGTTTTCCCGGGGGGCGAAAGCCGGGAGCCGGCCCCGTGAACGCGACGATGGACCCGCTGACCTCCCTCAATGCCGCCTGCGCCCGGTGGCTGCGCGACATCGCACAGGGCGACGAGAAGGCGCTCTCGTCGCTCTACGATGCGACGCTCGGCAAGTGCTATGCGCTCGCCTATCGGATCACCCGGAGCCGCGAGTCCGCCGAGGACGTGCTGGCGAACACCTTCATGCAGGTCTGGCGTGATGCGGCCCGGTACGACCCGGAACGGGGACATCCGATGGCCTGGCTGCTGACCATCTGCCGGACCCGGGCGCTGGACCATCTGCGCCAGAGGGACCCGGCGGAGCTGCATCCCGAGCCGGACACGCTCGCCGCGCCTGAGATCGACCCGAGAGACGACCCCCTCGAGTCGCTGCTCGCGCAGGACACCCACGAGCGCCTGCACCGGGCGATCGCGCAGTTGCCGCGACTGTCCCAGCAGCTGCTGGCACTCGCGTTCTTCCGGGGACTGTCGCACCAGGAGATCGCCGATCACACCGGCATGCCGCTGGGGACGGTCAAGACCCACCTCCGGCAGGCTCAGGCTTGTCTTCGCGGCGTAATCAAGGACGAGCTGTCGTAAGGGACAGCCAGTCGAACCGTTCGCAGGAACGGTGGAACAGGAGAAGCTGGATGAGCAACAGCAACAGGCGCGAAGAGGACGTACTGTCCGAAGAGGAGGCGGCCATTCTGGCTGCGGCCTTGCGCCCGGAGATGCCCGACCCGGACCGCGCGGCACGCCTCAAGGCGCGCGTGATGGAAGGCATCCGGAAGGAATCGGCGCCCGAGTCCGCGGCTCCTTTGGCCACACCCGCGACCGTTTTCCGGACCATCGCGGTGGAGGGGCGGGAGTGGCGTCCGGTGAGCCCCGGCGTCGAGATGTGCACGCTGCGGGAAGACGAAGAGGCGCGGTCCATCCTCCTTCGCATGCAGCCGGACAGCATCCTGCTGCCCCACCAGCACGCGATGAGCGAAGAGAGCCTCATTCTCGAAGGGGACGCGTGGATCGGCAATGAGGTCTACCTCCAGGCGGGCGACTATCACTTCAGCCCAGCCGGCGCCAAGCATCCCCTGCTGCGCTCCCCGGGCGGGTGCATCGTGTTCGTCCGCTGCGATCGGGAGTTCCGGCCGCGCGTGTCGGTAGGTCTGGTGAAGCGCGTGATCGGCGGCATCGTGAAGCGCCTTTCAGCCTGACGGCGAGGCCATCTTTGCCCGGCGGGCGCCGTTGAAATGCCCGCCCGAGTCCCCATGTTCCTGGCAATCAACCGGATCCTGCCGAGGGGAACATGCGATTCGACCGTCTCACCACGAAATTCCAGCAAGCCTTTGCCGACGCCCAGAGCCTCGCGGCCGGGCGCGACCACGCCTACATCGAACCGCAGCACCTGCTGTTCTCCCTGCTTCAGCAGGAAGACGGCTCGTCGGGTTCCATCCTCCAGCGCGCCGGCGTCAACGTCGGCGGCCTGACGGCCGCGCTCAAGGCGTCGCTCGACCGCATGCCCAAAGTGGAAGGGCAGGGGGGCGAAGTCAATGTCTCCCGCGAACTGTCCTCGCTCCTCAACCTCACCGACAAGGACGCGCAGAAGCGCGGTGACCAGTTCATCGCCTCCGAGCTGTTCCTGCTCGCGCTGGCGGACGACAAGGGCGAGACCGGACGACTGCTCAAGCAGCACGGCGGGACGAAGAGCGCGATCGATCAGGCCGTCACCGCCGTGCGGGGCGGCGAGGCCGTGCGCAGTCAGGAAGCCGAAGGTCAGCGCGAGGCGCTGGACAAGTACACCCTCGATCTCACGGAACGGGCGCGCCTGGGCAAGCTCGACCCGGTGATCGGCCGCGACGACGAGATCCGTCGCGTCATCCAGATCCTCCAGCGGCGTTCGAAGAACAATCCGGTGCTGATCGGGGAACCGGGCGTCGGCAAGACGGCGATCGTCGAAGGACTCGCGCAGCGCATCGTGAACGGCGAAGTGCCGGAATCGCTCGCCGGCAAGCGCGTGCTGGTGCTCGACATGGCCTCGCTCCTGGCGGGCGCCAAGTACCGCGGCGAGTTCGAGGAACGGCTGAAGGCCGTGCTGAAGGAAGTCGCGAAGGACGAGGGCCGCATCATCGTCTTCATCGACGAGATCCACACGATGGTGGGTGCCGGCAAGGCCGAAGGCGCCATCGATGCGGGCAACATGCTGAAGCCCGCTCTCGCGCGTGGCGAACTGCACTGCGTGGGCGCCACGACGCTCGACGAGTATCGCAAGTACATCGAGAAGGACGCCGCGCTGGAGCGACGTTTCCAGAAGGTGATGGTCGACGAGCCGTCGGTCGAGGACACCATCGCGATCCTGCGCGGCCTGCAGGAGAAGTACGAGGTGCACCACGGCGTGGAGATCACCGACCCGGCGATCGTGGCCGCGGCGGAGCTTTCCAATCGCTATGTGACCGACCGGTTCCTGCCGGACAAGGCCATCGACCTCATCGACGAGGCGGCGGCGCGCATCAAGATGGAGATCGACTCCAAGCCCGAGGAGATGGACAAGCTCGACCGCCGTCTCATCCAGCTGAAGATCGAGCGCGAGGCCGTGCGCAAGGAGAAGGACGAGGGCTCGCGCAAGCGCATGCAGATCATCGAGGAGGAGATCGTCCGCCTCGAGCGTGAGTACGGCGATCTCGAGGAGATCTGGAAGGCCGAGAAGGCGCAGGTCCAGGGCTCCCAGCACATCAAGGAAGAGATCGAGGCCATCCGTCTGCAGATGGAAGAGGCCAAGCGCAAGGGCGACTGGCAGAAGATGTCGGAGCTGCAGTACGGGCGCCTGCCGGAACTCGAGGCGAGCCTCAAGAAGGCGGACACGCAACCCGTCGGCGCGAAGCCGAAGCTGCTGCGCACGCAGGTCGGTGCCGAGGAGATCGCGGAGGTCGTCTCGCGTGCCACGGGCATCCCCGTGTCGAAGATGATGCAGGGCGAGCGCGACAAGCTCCTCGCCATGGAAGACCGCCTGCATCAGCGCGTGGTCGGTCAGGACGAAGCCGTCCGGCTCGTCGCGGACGCCATCCGCCGATCCCGTGCGGGCCTGTCGGACCCGAACCG
>CAZEDA010000083.1:0-11175 GCA_964510915.1 uncultured Rhodocyclaceae bacterium
CCAGCAGCATGTTCGAGACCGGCACGCGGACGTTGTCCAGTTCGACTTCCATGTGACCGTGCGGCGCGTCGTCGTAGCCGAACACGCTCAGATGGCGAAGCACCTTGTAGCCCTTGGCATCCGAGGGCACGAGGATCATCGACTGCTGCTTGTGGCGGTCGGCGTTGTCCGGGTCGGTCTTGCCCATCACGATGTTGATCTTGCAGCGCGGGTCGCCGGCGCCGGACGACCACCACTTGCGGCCGTTCACCACGTACTCATTGCCTTCGCGGCGAATGCTGCACTGGATGTTCGTCGCGTCGGAGGACGCGACTTCCGGCTCGGTCATGAGGAACGCGGAGCGGATCTTCCCTTCCAGCAGCGGCTCCAGCCACTGCTTCTGCTGCTCGGGGGTGCCGTAGCGGATCAGCACTTCCATGTTGCCGGTGTCGGGCGCGGAGCAGTTGAAGACTTCGGGCGAGAAGCTCGCGCGACCCATGATCTCGCACAGGGGGGCGTACTCGAGATTCGTCAGCTGACCGCCGTGGTCCACGGGCCGCCACAGGTTCCACAGCCCGGCGGCGCGGGACTTCTGCTTGAGCTCCTCGATGATCTTCGTGGGAATCCAGGCGTTGCCCGCCCGGCGGTTCGCCTCGATCTCTTCGAAGAAGCGCTGCTCGTTCGGGTAGATGTGCTCGTCCATGAACGCGGTGAGCCGCGACTGGAGATCCTTCACCTTCGGTGAAAACTCGAAATCCATGGTGTTTCCCTGTGAGATGGGCGCTGCCACTGGCGCGGCGCCGACAATGCCGGCGTGTCGCCGGACTTCCGAAAATGTGCCTGCTCTCCCCGACCCCGGAATTGAGCAGGAACAAAAGTATGCCACCGGCGCCCCGGGTCGGGGCGCCCCGTATCAGGACGAGGGGTCCCGTCCCTCGAAGCCGGCGATGCGCTCGCGCAGGACAGCCGGCACCGGCGCCGAAGTGCGGGTTGCCGGATCGGCGTTCACATAGATGACCTCGCCGCTCACCAGATGGTCTGCACCGCGATGGATCTCGATCGCGAAATTCATGCTGGAGCGACCGATCCGCGCCACGCGCACGCACACTTCCAGTTCGTCGTCGTATTCGGCCGAACGGTGGTACTCCACCGTGGCCTTCACCACGTAGAGATCGCTTCCCTGGTCGAGAAGGCCCTGGGGATACGGGAAACCGGTGGCGCGCCAGTACTCGGTGATGCCGACATCGAAGTACAGCAGGTAGTGCCCGTTGAAGACGATGCCCTGCCTGTCCACCTCGGCCCACCGGACCCGGAGGGGATGCGCAAAACGAAAGTCGGTACGGGCCATGGCAGCAGGCGGCGGGCGCCCCGGTCGGTGAAGGCAGGCGCGAGTATCCCGCAAAGCCCGGCGAGCCTGCCACTCCCGCGCAAGGCGCGGATGTGATCCAATCGGCGGACGGGGCCGATCCGATAGTGCAGCGATGTCGTCTGCCCGGTCCCTGCCCAAGCCGTGTCCGGAGTTCCCATGCCCGCCCTGCCCACGCTGTTCGTTTCCCACGGCGCCCCCACGTTCGCGCTCGATCCCGGGCTGGCCGGCGCGCGACTGAAGCGCGTGGGGCGGGAGATTCCGCGGCCACTGGGTATTCTGGTGGTGTCCGCCCACTGGGAGACCGACCGGCCGACCGTCGGCATGGCCGAGCAGCCGCAGACGATCCACGACTTCTACGGCTTTCCCGAACCCCTTTATCGGCTGCGCTATCCCGCCCCGCGGGCGACTTTCGTCGCGATGCGCGCGCGGGAGCTTCTGGCCGGCGCCGGGATTTCCACCGAGATGGATGCCCAGCAGGGTCTCGACCATGGCGCCTGGGTCCCGCTGATGCATCTGTATCCGGACGCGGACATCCCCGTCACGCAGCTGTCGATCCAGACGGCCCTCGGCCCCGATCATCACTGGAAGCTCGGGCAGGCGCTGGCGCCGCTGTGCGACGAAGGCATCCTCATCCTCGGTTCCGGCAGTGTCACGCACAATCTTCGCGAATTCCGATCCCTGCCCGAGGATTCCGGCGAGGCGCCCTACGTGAAGGAATTCCGTGAGTGGGTCGCCGACCGGATCGAGACCCGGGACTACGCCACGCTGCGCGACTACCGCGCGCAGGCCCCGCATGCGGAGCGTGCGCACCCGACCGAGGACCACTTCGTGCCCCTGTTCGTCGCACTCGGCGCCGCGGCGGATGCGGAACGCCACACCCGCGTGCACGGTGGCGTCACGTTCGGCGTCATCGGCATGGACAGCTACATCTTCGCAGCGGAACGCTCCCTGCCCAGACTCGATGCGTAGCGACCGCGCGAGCCTGCTCGTCGCGGCGCACCTGTCAGCCGGCTCCGGGACCGAGGTTCAGTCGTAACGCCGGGTGATCGTCTCCGCGATCATCGCGGGCTTGGCGGCGCCTTCGCGCTCCATCGTGACTTCCCACACCATCTGCACGCCGCGATCGATACGCTCCACCTTGCCGAGGACGAACCGCGCTCGCAGCCGGCTGCCTACCGGCACCGCATCTGTGAAACGGATCCGGTTGGCGCCGTAGTTGACGCCCATGCGCGAGTTCGGAAACGAGAAGGTGTCCTGCGAAAACTTCGCCAGCAGCGACAGCGTCAGAAATCCGTGCGCGATCGGCGCGCCGTAGGGCGATTCGCGTTTCGCGCGTTCCACATCGACGTGAATCCACTGGTGATCGCCGGTCGCCTCGGCGAACTTGTCGATCCGCTCCTGCGTGATCTCTACCCAGTCGCTCACGGCGACCTCGGTGCCGACGAGCGGCACCAGTTCTTCGAACGACTGGAATTCACGACGCGGCATGGCGGATTCGCTGTGCAGAGTATCTGGGAACGGCGATTATGGCCCACGGCGCCGGCCCGCGGCGCCCGGCCGTGGCAAGATCGGCGTCATCGACTTCACGAGGATAACGTCATGCCCCGACCACACGCTCTCGGCACCCTGATCGTCGCTGCGATGCTGAGCCACGCCTTGCCGGCGGCGGCTCAGGTGTCCGTCTCTTCGAGCTTCGACCGCTGGTTCTTCGGCGGCGGTGTCGGGCTTGGCTTCGGCGATGCGACCTACGTCAACGTCTCGCCGTTCGCGGGCTACCGTCTGACGGACGACTTCTCCATCGGTGCCGGTCTGCAATACCGCTACCGCAACGACACCCGCTTCAGCCGCGACCTGTCGACCACCGACTACGGCACCAACATCTTTGCGCGCTATCGCGTGTTCGGCCCGGCGTTCGTGCACGCGGAGTACGAGTACCTGAGCTTCCAGTACTACACGTCCGCCCAGTCCAAGCAGCGCACCGGCGTATCGAGCCTGCTCGCGGGCGGCGGCATCTCGCAGCCGCTCGGCAGCAACGCGTCCATGTTCGCGCTCGTGCTCTACAACCTGAGCTACTCTGGCTACAGCAATCCGTCGCCATACTCGAGCCCGTGGGTCATCCGCTTCGGGGTGGGCATCGGCTTCTGACGATCGCGCCCGGGCGACGCCGCGGCGCCGCCCGGCGGATCAACGTGTTCAGCGACGGCGCCGGACTCGCAGCGCGATGAGTCCGAGACCGCCAGCGAGGAGCGCGTACGTTTCCGGTTCCGGAATCGCCGCCACCGCGGTATCGGGGAAGTCCGAGAACACGCCGTCCACGCCGAGAGCGTAGTAGGTCGCGTACTCGTCACCCGGCGTCGCGGCACCCAGCTGATAGCCGATGTTGTCATTGCGGAATGTCCAGGTGTGCACCAGAAGCCCGCGCTCGTGCGCGGCCTCGACGACACCGGTGCTGCCGACGACCAGACGGTCACGCGCATCGAGCACGCCGTTGCCGTCGCGGTCCACGCCGTCGGCGACGGTCTTCAGCAGATAGGGCTTCCAGGGGCCGATACCGTCGGCGTAGGTGGCAACGAAATCGAGACCTTCCGCGCTCAGGAGGTCGAGGAAGGTCCTGCTGTCCCCCGCCACGACGAAGTCGTACGGCTGCCCGTACGGTGCAGTGAGATCCATCGATCCGTCGGCATTGACATCGTTGGCGTCCATGAGCTGCACGAGCTTCACGCCGGTCTTGCCGTTCAGTTCGCGGAGGTTCGCACTCTCGAAGGACTGGATGAACACGGGCGCCGCTGCCGTGGTCCAGCCTGCGTTGCTCAGCGACTGCAGCAGCGGCTCCTCCAGCGAGAGACCCAGGTTGTCGTGGTAGGTCGGATGCTTGGTTTCGGGATAGATGCCGATGGTGCGGCCCGTCTGCGCCGAGCGGGTCTTGGCGAGCGTGATGACCTCGTCCAGGGTGGGAATCTCGTAGAGACCGTCGAACGCGTTGTTGCGGCCGCGCGTCTGGATGGCCCGCAAGGTCTTGATCTCCGCGAGCGTGAAGTCGGAGGCGAACCAGCCTTCCTCCTGCACACCGTCGACGACCATGGCATTTCCACCGGCGATGGTCCGCTTCCGATCGGCGAACTGGGCAAGGTCCTTCACGTTCGTGGTGTTCGTGATGTTCGGCTCGTGCCGCGCGATCAGGACACCGTCGCTCGTCGACACGAGGTCCGGCTCGATGTAGTCGGCACCGAGCTCGATTGCCCGCGCGTAGGACTCGAGCGTGTGCTCGGGCAGGTAGCCCGAGGCCCCGCGGTGACCGATCACGATGGGACGGCTGCCGTCCAAAGTGTTCCAGGCGTAGGCGGAAGTGGCGGACATCGCCAGCAGAGACAGCACGACAGCGGACTGCAATGACTTCATGATGGTCTCCCTTGATTGGATTCGATGCACAACGAGTCTTCCCGACGTTATGCGCAAGGCATTTCCGTCGCGTGACAGGACGGGCGGCCTTCGGCCGTCCGTTCGGACGGGCTACACTCGACTTCTCCCTGGCGCCTGTGACCGACTCCTTGTGATCTCCGTGATGACCCACCCGATGCATGCCACGCGCGACGGTTCCGTGCCGTTCCATTCCGCCCCCGATCACACCAGCCGATCCTGGGCACGCCGGCTCGCGCCCCTCCTGCTGTTCCTTGCCGCACCCGCGGGGGCCGCGCAGCAGTCCGAACAGGACACGAAAGCGGAGGTCGTCTACTGGTGCATCTATCAGATGGGCGAATTCGGCTCGGAAGCCATCGACATGTGCGTGAGGGAGGAACTCGTCGCCGCGCAGGCGCTCGCGGCCTACCCCCCGTCCACCGGGGCGATCCGCTCCCAGTGCGACAAGCGGGCGGGAAGCCGGGGCCTCGGCGCGGTCCGGGTCTGCATGGACGACGAGATTGCGGCGAACGCAAAGCTCCAGTCCTACCCGGCGGACCGCGCGGAGCGGATCGCAGCCTGCCGCGCGAGATTCGGCAACGCAGGCTCGACCGCCGTCACCCGGTGCGTCGACGATCCGTCGGTCCCCGCAGGAACGCAGAATCCGCGTTGAGCGGCCGGACCCTCGGGATACGTTGCACCGCCGCGGTGCGCACCGTCTGGCAGCCGGTTTCAGGGCATACCTGAACCCGGGCGCTCTTCCAATCGGCTGTCCCCGGCCAAGGGCGAAGAGATCGCCCGGATCGTCGTTGTTTCCTCAAGTTCGGGAATTTTTCACCGACATTCAGCGTATCGATCTGACTTCCGCCGCAACGCGGACGCCATGCAAGCCCGACCCGACACCGATACGACGACGCCGCAGGCGCTCCGGCGCACAGCGCTGGCGTGGATCGCCGTCGCCGTCTGGCTGCTCGGCAGCCTGACGCTGCTCTGGCGGCTGGAGTACGACGACCGGCTCCGCAACACGCTCTGCCTGTCCCGGCCGGTCCCTTCCCCGAACTTCGACACGACACCACGCCCATGACCATTTCGACCGATCCGCTTCTGCCAGGCCGACTTGCCGGCGACAAACTCTGTCTGGCCGTCATCGGCCTGATGACGCTCACGAGCCTGGGCCTCGCGATCGGTTATGGCGTCTGGGGCGGATTCCTGTCCGTGGCAGTGCCGACCTTCGCGCTCGCCGCTTTCCTGACGCACTCGTTCCGCGGCCATCTGGTGACGCGCCTCGCGCTGGGCATGATGTTCATGGTGATGACGGCGCTCCTCATCCACCAGACGCGCGGCATGCTGGAAATGCACTTCGCGGTGTTCGTGACGCTCGCGTTCCTCCTGCTGTATCGGGACTGGAAGCCGATCGTCGCGGCGGCAGGCGTCATCGCAGTCCACCACGTGGGCTTCTACTTTCTGCAGGGCGCCGGGACTCCCGTGTACGTGCTGCCCCAGACCGGCAACTTCCTGATCGTGGTGATCCACGCGGTTTTCGTGGTGCTCGAGGCCGGTCTGCTGAGCGCGATGGCGGTGAGTCTCGCCGCGGAAGCCGTGAATGCAGCCCGCGTCGCGGGCGTGGCCACCCAGGTCGCCGAAGGGCGCGTCGACTCGCTGCCTCCGGCCGACTCGGCAGACTCTCCCGCCTTGCGGTCGATGCTCACCACCGGCCACCGCATCCGCAACCTTCAGGGCGAGGTCGACAGCGCGATCCGGGAACTCGAACTGGTCGCGGGCACACTCGGCAACTCGGCGTCCTCCTTTGCCCAGAGTTCCGGCACGTCGATCGAGATCGCCGGTGCCATTCAGACCCTGGCGGCCAGCATGGCGACCATGGCAAAGGACAGCGAGGAAGGACGTCGCGCCACCGGCGAAACGCTGGAGAACGCCGAAGCCGGTGTCGCGCTCGTGTCGGAAGCGGTCGAGGAAATCCAGCGGGTGGCCGAACGCCTCACCGGCGCGTCGCAGGCACTCACCACCCTCGGGGAAAAGGCCGACGGCATCCGCGACATGGTGGGCATGATCGAATCGCTCGCCGCGCAGACCAATCTGCTCGCGCTCAACGCCGCCATCGAAGCTGCACGCGCGGGCGAGAACGGTCGCGGCTTCGCCGTCGTGGCGGACGAGGTGCGCAAGCTCGCGGAGCGAACCACGTCGACCACCGCCGAAATCGCCTCGATGGTGTCCGAGATCGACACCGCGAAGTCTTCCGCGATCGACAGCATGGCGACCGCCTCGCGCGAGTTCGACCACAGCATGCAGCTTGCGCGGGACACGAGCGAGTCGCTGGTCCGCACGTCGCAGAACGCTCGCATCGTCTCGCGGGAAATGGACACGCTGTGCGAAACCATCTCGACGCAGAGCGTGGCGGCCGTGGATCTGGAAAAGCGCGCCGCGGACCTCGGTGAACACGCCCGCCTCAGCAACGAAACGGCCTCGGTGACTCTGCGGGCGACGGATGAACTTCAGGGACTCTCGGCGCGTCTTCGCAGCCTTACCGGCCGGCGCTCGGACAACGCTGCCGCCTGATCCCGCCGGTATCCGGCGGCTCGACAAGATCGGTCACGCTCTTCCCCGGGTTGGCAGCGCCTGCGCACTCGGGCGATGATTCGACTGCTTCGCGGCACGCATCACGCACGCGTCCCCGCCGCGGCAATCGCCCAACACCACTCAGGCTTCCGACCGCCCATGAAACCGTCGCTGCAACCCGGCATCACCTACGAACACAAGTTCACCGTCCCGAAATCCAAGACCGTCCCCGCGCTGTACCCCGAAGCAGAGGAGTTCCAGGAGATGCCCGAGGTCTTCGCGACCGGCTTCATGGTGGGATTTCTGGAATGGGCCTGCCTGAAGGCGATCATGCCGCACCTCGACTGGCCCGCCGAGCAGACGGTCGGCACCCACATCGACGTGAGTCACGAAGCCGCCACGCCGCCGGGGCTGACGGTGACCGCAAAAGTGGAACTGATCGCCGTGGAAGGCAGGAAGCTGGTGTTCACGGTGGAAGCGCACGACGGCGTCGACGTCATCTCGCGCGGACGCCACGAGCGTTTCGTGATCGACCGCGTGCGCTTCGACGCCAGACTGGCTGCGAAGGCCGGCAGAAAGTAGTGCGGCGGTAAGGGAAACGCGCAGGCCTGCGAGTCTTTGTCAGCCGCCAGTCGCGGGCTTCTCGGCCATTCGCAGACCGGTGGGCTTCACCTTCTCCGGCAGAACGCGTCCCTTGTTGGCGCGGCTGCCGGCGTAGTGACCGAGGTCCTTCGCCTTCAGGTCGATCTCCTTCTCCTTCCCGCCGCGGCCGATGCCCAGCACCGTGAGGCGCGGCTGGTCCGACACGCCGACCGCCACCAGGGATTCACCCTTGTCGAGCCCCATGAGAATGAGGCCGCGTCCTTTCGCCTGGTACTTGAGTTCCGACAACTGCACGAGCAGCAGCTTGCCGTTGTCGGCGAGCGCCGCCACGTAATTGCCGGGCGCGTCCGAGAACACGACGGGCGCCAGCGGCGTCTCGCCCTTCTCCAGCGTCATGAACTCCCGGCCCGCCTTGCGGTTGGAGATCATGTCGGCCAGCCGGGTGTGGAAGCCGTAGCCGCCGGTGGAAGCCACGAGCACCTGCGTGTCCGGTTTGCCGGCGAGGCAGTGGAGGATCTTCGCGCCTTCCTGCACGTCGATGAGCGATGACGCCGGAACGCCGTCACCGCGACCCGAAGGCAGCGCCGAGGCTTCGACGCTGTAGGCGCGCCCCTTGGAGTCGAGGAACACCACCGGATCGACGGTGCGAACACGCATCAGGACGCCGAGGCTGTCGCCTTCCTTGAAGGACAGCGAGGACGGCTCGACCTCCCAGCCCTGACGCGCACGCAGCCAGCCGTTGCGCGAGCAGATGACGGTGACCGGCTCGTCGACGACCGGCGCCGCGGCCACGGCCTTCTCGGAGACTTCGATGACGGTACGACGCGCATCGCCGAAGGTCTTGGTGTCGGCCTCGATCTCCTTGATGACGAGCTTCTCGAGTTCCTTGCGGGAGCCCAGCACGCGATCGAGTCCGGACTGTTCCTTGCGCAGATCGTCCAGTTCCTTCTCGAGCTTGAAATGCTCCAGCTTGGCGAGCTGGCGCAGGCGCATCTCGAGAATGTCTTCTGCCTGCCGGTCCGACAGCGGGAACGCCGCCATCAGTTCGGCCTTCGGATCGTCGGCGTTGCGGATCACCTTGATGACCGCATCGACGTCCAGCAGCACGAGCAGCCGGCCCTCGAGCACGTGAATGCGATCGAGCACCTGCTCCAGCCGGTACTGCGAGCGGCGCCGGACCGTCTCGAGGCGGAAGCTCGTCCACTCCAGCAGGAACTCCCGGAGCGACTTGCCGCGCGGACGTCCGTCGAGGCCCACCATGACGAGATTGATGGGGACGTTGCCTTCCATGCTCGTCTTCGCGAGCAGGAGGTTCACGAACTCGGTCTCGTCGATGCGGGAGGTCTTGGGCTCCAGCACGAGTCGCACGGGGTGCGTGCGATCGGATTCGTCCCGCGCCTTGTCGAGCATGGAGAGCATCAGCTGCTTCTCGCGCTGCTGTTCGGGTGTGAGGGACTTCTTGCCCGGCTTGGGCTGCGGATTCGTGAGGGCCTCGATCTCCTCCAGCACCTTGCGCGCGGACGTGCCCGGCGGCAGTTCGGTCACGACCATCTGCCACTGTCCGCGGGCAAGGCGTTCGATGGTCCAGCGCGCGCGGACGCGGACGGATCCGCGGCCGCCTTCGTACGCCGCGAGCATCTCGGACCGCGGCGTGATGATCTGCGCGCCGCCGGGGAAATCCGGCCCCTGGATGTGCTGCATGATCCCGGCCATGTCGAGCTCAGGATCGCGGATGAGCGCAATGGCGGCGTGGCTCACTTCCACCAGGTTGTGGCTGGGAATTTCCGTGGCCATGCCGACCGCGATGCCCGACGCGCCGTTCAGCAGCAGGACCGGCAGACGCGCCGGCAGCACCGTGGGCTCCTCGGTGGTGCCGTCGTAGTTGGGCGCGAAATCCACCGTGCCCTGATCGATCTCGCTCAGCAGCACTTCGGAGAACTTCGTGAGGCGTGCTTCGGTATAGCGGTAGGCCGCGGCCTCGTCGCCATCGCGCGAGCCGAAGTTGCCTTCGCCGTCGATGAGCGGATAGCGCATGGTGAAGTCCTGCGCCAGACGCACGAGGGCGTCGTACACCGACTGGTCGCCGTGCGGATGCAGCTTGCCGAGCACGTCACCGACGACGGACGCGGACTTCTTGCGCTTGGTGCCGGCCCGCGTGCCGGTCTGCCACATGGAGTAGAGGATGCGGCCCTGCACGGGCTTCTGCCCGTCGCCCACGCGCGGCAGCGCGCGGTCCTTCACGGTGGCGATGGCGTACTGGAGATACTGCAGCGACGCGTAGCGGCCGATCGGCAGCGTGTCGCCGAACTCCGGCGCCATCGGCGCGAAGTGCGGCGGAATGCGCCCGTTGCCGCCGTCGCCCTCGCCGGCCTCGACCGGCAGCGGTGCCGTCACTTCGGGTTCGGGTTCCGGCGCAGTCACCGTGGTTTCGTCGGCCGGCCCGGCATCGGCTGCAGCGAAGAGATCGCCCTGTTCGTCACCCGGTCGCGTCATGGCGCCTTCACCGTTTCGAACTCCTCGATGATGATGTCGCCGTCACCGTCGCCGACCGTGAATCGCCACTTGCCGGGCACGAGCTCCCAGGCTTCCTTGAACACGTGGCTCCCGCACCAGACGCCCTTGCCTTCGACGACGTTGAGCATGCGCGGCACGTTCCATCCCGCGCTCTCGATGCCGTTTGGCTGGGTGGTGAGCGGATGGCGCACGATCTCGGTGAGCGTGTAGCGGCCTTCCATCTCGATGCCTTCGATCTCCGCACAGAAGCCGAAGCGCACGCCGACCTTGAGCGGGATCTTGCGGGTCTTCTTGAGAAGCTGGTAGCGGCCGATGGGCGTGCCCACCGGAGGGTTGGCAACGGGATCGGTGGAGTAGACACCGAACTCCACGATGCGGGCTTTCGGGGCCGCCTGCGCGGCAGGCACCAGGGCGCACAGGGCGGCGACGACGACGGTGAGCGGGGCGATACGGTTCATGGCGATGTTCTCGATCTGTTGATCCGGGGAGAGGGGCGGTCCGCGCCGCCGGTGCCATCGCGCCGGCGGGTGCGACCTTGCCTACGACACGTCGGCATCGACGAGGTTGCCGAAGGTCTCCATCCACTCCCGGCGCTGGGACGCGTTCTCCCGCGCCATCATCATGTCGAAGATGTCGTCGGCCAGCGCGAGCGCGCCGCCTTCGACCTGCACGGGCAGCATGCGGCGGGTGTCCGGATTGAGGGTGGTCTCCCACAGCTGCTCCGGACTCATCTCGCCCAG
>CAZEDA010000084.1:0-11160 GCA_964510915.1 uncultured Rhodocyclaceae bacterium
TTCTCGATGATCTTCTCGACCATCTGCCAGACGATGGGCTCGATGTAGGTGACGTCGGCCGTTTCCGGGTCCGTCATGATCGTGGCCGGATTCGAGTTCACCAGCACGACCCGGTATCCCTCCTCCTTCAGGGCCTTGCACGCCTGCGCGCCCGAGTAGTCGAACTCGCACGCCTGGCCGATGACGATGGGGCCGGCGCCGATGATGAGGATGGTCTTGAGATCTGAACGTTTTGGCATGGTGTGCTCGCAGTACCCCCGGGGCCGGTGACGCCGCCCAGGCGGCAGCCGGCTATCGGTGCTTGCCCATCATTCCGACGAATCGGTCGAACAGGTAGCCCACATCGTGGGGCCCGGGGCTCGCTTCCGGGTGACCCTGGAAGCAGAACGCGGGAATGTCGGTGCGCGCGAAACCCTGGAGCGACCGGTCGAACAGGGAAATGTGGGTCACGCGGGCAGTCGACGGGAGCGTATCCGGGTCGACTGCGAAACCGTGGTTCTGGCTGGTGATGACGACCCGGCCGGTTTCGAGGTCCTGCACCGGGTGGTTCGCACCGTGGTGGCCGAACTTCATCTTGCGGGTCTTCGCGCCGCTCGCCAGGCCCATCAGCTGATGGCCGAGGCAGATGCCGAACATCGGCAGACCCTTGTCCATGAGCGTGCGGATGGCGCGGATCGCGTAATCGCAGGGTTCGGGGTCCCCCGGCCCGTTGGACAGGAACACGCCATCGGGCGACAGGGCCAGCGCTTCCTCGGCGGTGGCCTGGGCCGGCAGCACCGTGATGCGGCACCCCCGGTCGGTGAGCATCCGCAGGATGTTGCGCTTCACACCGTAATCGAAGGCCACCACGTGGAAGCGGGGCTGGTTGGACTGGCCGTAGCCCTTGCCGAGGGACCAGGTGGTTCCCACCCAGTCGTACTTCTCGGTGCAGCTCACGACCTTCGCGAGATCCATCCCGGCAAGGCCGGGGAAGGCCCGGGCCTTGGCCACGGCGGCGGCGACATCGATGTTGCCTGCCATCAGGCAGCCTGCCTGGGCGCCCTTGTCGCGGAGAATCCGGGTGAGCTTGCGGGTGTCGATGCCGGCGATGGCGACCACCCCCTCGTCCTCCAGGTAGCGGGGCAGCGACCGCTGCATGCGCCAGTTGGACGGGAGAATGGGGAGTTCACGGATGACGAGCCCGGCGGCATGCACCCGGCCGGCTTCGACGTCCTCGTCGTTGACCCCCGTGTTGCCGATATGCGGGTAGGTCAGCGTGACGATCTGCCGACAGTAAGACGGGTCGGTGAGGATCTCCTGGTAGCCGGACATCGAGGTGTTGAAGACCACCTCACCGACGGAATCGCCGGTCGCACCGAAGGAGTCCCCATGAAAGACTGTCCCGTCGGCGAGCGCAAGGATGGCGGGCTGGCGGTCAGACACGTTCGAATCCCCGGGGAGAAGGCACTGCAATCCTGACGAGCCTCGACTGCCGTGACCGGACCGGCAGAGCACGGCGGGACACGAAAACGCGGTCGAGATATACCAAGCGGGAGGGCGCTCACGCACCACTCCCGCTGCAAATTGTCCTCAAGTATAGCCGGGAGACCCCCTGCACGGCAATCGTGCAGCCCCGAAAGCGCGCTCAGCGAAGGCCCAGAACGTCCTGCATGTCATGAATGCCCGAGCCGTGCCCGGCCAGAAAGCGGGCGGCGCGTAGCGCGCCCTGCGCAAACGTGGCTCGGCTCGAGGCCTTGTGGGTAAGCTCGACCCGCTCTCCCGTCCCCGCAAACAGGACGGTGTGATCGCCGACGATGTCGCCGCCCCGCACCGTCGCGAAGCCGATCGTCCGGGGATCGCGCTCGCCCGTGACCCCTTCGCGCCCGTACACGGCGTCTGTCGCGAGAGAGCGACCCATGGCAGCGGCCACCACTTCGCCCATCCGCAGGGCCGTGCCGCTGGGAGCATCCACCTTGTGACGATGATGCGCCTCCAGGATCTCCACGTCGAACTCATCGCCCAGGGTGCGGGCGGCGAGATCGATCAGGCGGAGCAGAACGTTCACTCCCACGCTCATGTTCGGCGCCATCACCATCGCCGTGCTCCGGGCAAGCTCCTGCAGGCGCGCCTTCTGTTCCTCGGAGAAACCGGTGGTGCCGATCACGAGCTTGACGCCATGACGCGCGCAGGCCTCGGCGTGGGCCATGGTCGCCACCGGCCGCGTGAAATCGATCAGCACGTCGGCGCCCCGCAGGGCAGCTTCCACATCGGCGGACACCGCCACGCCGGTCACGACACCGGCAAAGGCACCCGCGTCCTGCCCCAGACCGGGACAATCGGCCCGCTCCAGGGCCGCATGGAGCCTCAGTTCCGGCGCCGCGGCAATCGCTTCGATCAGGGCACGCCCCATTCTCCCGGTGCTGCCGGTGATCACGATCTTCTGCGTCATGATTTACTTTTCCTTGGTCTTGTCGGCACTGCCCGCGGCCGCTTCCGGCCGCACGAGCCCGGGCGCTGCCGCCACGTCACCGATGATCCGGTCGAGCTGGTCATCCTTGAACACGAGCGTCAGACGGCGCTGGTCCGCGGGATTGCCGGCCTTGTCGAACTTGTAGAAGTAGTCCCAGCGTTCCGGATGGAAGGCATCGGCCACGAGTGGCGTCCCGAGGACGTATTTCACCTGCGCGCGCGTCATGCCAGACCGCAGCTTCGCGATCATCTCCTGGGTGACGACATTGCCCTGCTGGATGTCGATCTTGTAGAGCTTGACCGAACAGCCCGCGAGCGGGACGGCAAGGGCGGCGGCAGCGAGCGCGAACGCAGCGGCTGCGCGCTTTGAGAAAGGCGTCATCGGTTCTCAGGGCGGGGGAAAGCTTCTATGATAATCGATAGCATTCCCGAGCCCCGCCATGACGAACAGAACCCCGAACGACCTCAAGACCATCGGATTGAAGGCCACGCTGCCGCGGCTCAAGATCCTCAACCTGTTCGAAACGAGCGAGGAACGCCACCTCACGGCCGAGGACGTGTACAAGATCCTCATGGCAGAGGGCATGGACATCGGGCTCGCCACCATCTACCGCGTGCTCACGCAGTTCGAGCAGGCGGGCCTGCTGTCCCGCCACCATTTCGAGAGCGGCAAGGCCGTCTTCGAACTGAACGAGGGCGGGCACCACGACCATCTCGTGTGTCTCCAGTGCGGGCATGTGGAAGAGTTCTACGATGCGGAAATCGAGAAACGGCAGGAAGCGATCGCGCGGGACCGCGGCTTCGCGATCCACGAGCATTCCTTGCAGCTTTATGCCTACTGCAACCGTCCGAACTGCCCCAACCGCAAGAACGCCGGCGTCAGGCTGAGTCAGGAACTCCCCTCGTCCGAGGGCTGAGGTTCAAGGAAGCACCAAAGGCCCCCGCCCGGCCCGGATTCAGCCGGGCTCCCCGTGACGGGACAGCATCTCGGCCGCATGCCGGCGCGTGGTCTCGGTGATCTTGACCCCGCCCATCATCCGCGCCAGTTCCTCCACGCGCCCGGCATCGTCCAGCGGCTCCACCGTGGAATGGGTCGTGCCCTTCACCGTGCGCTTCGCGACGCGCCACTGACGGTCCGCGGCCGCCGCCACCTGCGCAAGGTGCGTGATGCAGAGCACCTGCCGCCCGTTGCCGAGCCGCCGCAGCATGGCACCGACGACCTCGGCGACCGCGCCGCCGATGCCGGAGTCCACCTCGTCGAAGATCTGTGTGGGCACAGGCGCCACCTGACTGGTGACCGCCTGGATCGCCAGGGACAGGCGTGACAGCTCTCCGCCGGACGCAATGCGGGACACCGGCGCCGTCGCCATGCCCGCGTGCCCCCGGAACCGGAACTCCACCGACTCGAGCCCGTGCGCCGAAGGCACCTCTTCGGGGACCAGCGCGACTTCAAACGCGCCGCCCTCCATCGCGAGCTGCTGCATCGCCTCCGTGACGGACTTTGACAGGGTCGACGCTGCGCGCATGCGCGCCTTCGTGAGGCCGGCGGCCGCCTTCCGATACGTTGCCTCGGCCTCCTTCGTCGCGCGCTCCAGCCCCTCCACGTCGAGCGACGAGGCGAGCGCAGCCTGTCGCGCCTCCAGCTCAGCGAGCTTGCCGGCGAGGGACTCGGGATCGACTCGGTACTTGCGTGCCGCACTGACCACCGCCTCCAGCCTGGATTCCACTTCCTTCAGGCGCGCGGGATCGAGTTCCAGACGCTCCCGGTAGTGGCGCAGCGCATGGGCCGCCTCGGAAATCTGGATTTCTGCGGACTGCAGCAGTTCCATCACAGGTTCGAGCGTGCGATCGTGATTCGCGAGCGGGCGCACCGCGGCTGACACGGCATCGACCATCGAGGCCGCGGACACGTCGTTCTCGGACAGAAGATCGATAGCCCGCTGCGAGCCCTCGATGAGGGTGGCGGCGTTGGCCAGCCGGTCGTGATCGGACTGCAGTTCCAGCCACGCGTCCGACGGCAGGGCCACTCGCTGCAGTTCCTGGATCTGCCACGACAGGCGGTCCCGTTCGTCCACTGCAGCCTGGGCTCCGGCGACCGCCGCATGCCATCGGGCTTTCGCTTCCTGCCACACCCGGAAATGCGCGAGGACCTCCGCTGCCGTCGGCAGCGCATTGGCGAACGCGTCCACCAGCGCCCTCTGCTCCGCGGTTCGGACCAGCGACTGGTGCTCGTGCTGACCGTGAATGTCCACCAGTGCCATCCCGAGTTCGCGCAGCTGGGCAATGGTCGTCGGCCGCCCGTTCACGAAGGCGCGGGAGCGGCCCGACCCGTCGATGACCCGCCGCAGAATGCATTCGCCCTCGCCAGTCGCGAGGTCCTGTTCCGCGAGGTAGGTCGCCACCGCAGGGACAGCACCGATGTCGAACTCCGCGGTGATTTCGGCCTTCTCGCAGCCGGCTCGCACCACGGACGCATCGCCACGGGCGCCCAGCACGAGCAGCAGGGCATCGACCAGGATGGACTTGCCCGCGCCGGTTTCGCCGGTGAGCACGGTGAAGCCTGGCGAGAACTCCAGGCGGAGCCGGTCGACGATCACGAAATCCTGCACGCTGAGCGATAGCAGCATGGTGACGACCCCGACCCGCCCTCAGCGTCCGGGCTTTTCGCTCCAGCGCAACTTCTCCCGGAGCATGTGGTAGTAGTCGTGACTGGAGGGATGGAGCAGACGGATCTTGTCGGGACAGCGGCGCACGACCACCCGGTCGCCGTCCTTCAGCTCGCAGTGGGAATGGCTGTCGAAATGCACCCGCACGTCTGCCGCGCTGCCCACAAGGATCTCGACGGTGGATTCCGCCGAGACGACGATGGGACGGTTCGACAGGGTGTGCGGACACACGGGAACGAGAGTCATCACCGACAGCGACGGATGCACGATGGGTCCGCCGGCGGACAGCGCGTAGGCCGTGGAGCCGGTTGGCGAAGCGATGATCAGGCCGTCGGCGCGCAGGTCGCACACGAACTGGCGATCGACGCGCACTTCCAGCTCGATGAGGCTGCCCTCCGCGCCCTTGTTCACGGAGACGTCGTTGAACGCCACGACGTCCATCACCCGGACGCCGCCGCGACGGACTTCGGAGTGCAGCAGCAGCCGGGACTCGACGATGTAGTGACCTTCGAGCATCGCGCCGATCGTGTCGAACATGGTGTCCATGGACACGTCGGTGAGGAAGCCGAGCCGTCCGACGTTCACGCCGACCAGTGCCACATCGTAGGGCGCGAGCGTGCGCGCGATGTTCAGCATGGTGCCGTCGCCACCGATCACGATGGCGAGATCGGCCTGCTTGCCGATGTCCTCCAGCGACAGCACAAGGCGACGGTGATCGCCGATGTGCACTGCCGTGAGCGGGTCGACGACGACGGACCGACCGTGACGTTCGAGGAAGTCGGCGAGATCGAGCAGGGGCCCGGCAATCTCCGGGCTCTTGTATTTGCCGATGAGCGCTATGGTGCGGAATCTGTCCATCGGCCCGGATTAAAGCACACTTTGTCCGCCGGACCTCGCCGGCCGAAGGGCACCGGCAGCCTGGACGCCCGGGGATTGCAGTAACTTCCCGCTGGGCACGGAACCTGTTTAGAATTTGCCGACCATGATGAACGACCGCTCCCGCATCCTCCTGAAGACGCTCATCGAGCGCTACATCGACGATGGCGAGCCCGTCGGCTCCCGCGCGCTGGCCAAGTTCTCCGGCCTGGACCTTTCGCCCGCGAGCATCCGGAACATCATGGCCGACCTGGAGGAGATGGGCTACATCGCGAGCCCGCATACCTCCGCGGGTCGCATTCCCACCCCCCGCGGCTACCGGCTGTTCGTGGACAACCTGCTCACGGTGAAGCCGCTCGAACAGGTGGAGATCTCCCAGCTGGAGGGCCAGCTTCAGGCCGCGAACACGCAGAAGCTCGTCGCCTCTGCCTCGCACCTGCTGTCGGAGCTCACCCGCTTCGCCGGCGTGGTCATGACGCCCCGCCGCCGCACCGCCGCCTTCCGGCACATGGAATTCCTGCGCCTGGGCGAGAACCGCATCCTGCTCATCATCGTCACGCCGGAAGGTGATGTGCAGAACCGGATCATCACGATCGACAAGCCCTACACCGCCTCCCAGCTCACCGAGGCCGCCAACTTCATCAACCAGAACTTCGCAGGGCTCGACTTCGAGGAGATGCGCAAGCGCCTCAAGGCCGACCTGCGCAAGCTGCGCGAGGACATCTCGCAGCTGATGTCCCACGCCGTCGAGGCCGGGTCGGAGGCCATGCAGGATCGCTCCGGCGAGTTCGTGCTCTCCGGCGAGCGCCATCTGCTGGACGTTTCGGATCTGTCCACCAACATGGACAGCCTGCGGCGGCTCTTCGCCATGTTCGAGCAGAAGACCGGCTTCCTGCAGCTGCTGGAACTCTCCTCGCAGGCCCATGGCGTGCAGATCTTCATCGGCGGCGAGTCCGGTCTGGTTCCGCTGGACGAATGCAGCGTCGTGACCGCCCCTTACGAAGTCGACGGCCAGGTCGTCGGCACAGTGGGCGTGATCGGCCCCACTCGCATGGCGTACGAACGGGTCATCCCGATCGTAGACATCACCGCGAAGCTCCTCTCCAGCGCGCTGTCCCAGTCCTGACAGACGGCATCACGGAGCGGCCGCCGGTCGGGCGGCCGTGAAGAACGCCTCCAGGTCCGCGCGGGGCAACCCGCTCATCCTCGCCACCACCGCAGCCGAAGCCAGGGCCCAGTCCGCGTCGGCGCTTGCCAGTTCAGCCCCCTGCCCGTCCCGCACGACCGCCCGCGTCGCCGCCTTCCGGCCATCGGCGTTCAGCACTTCGGCCTCCAGCGTCAGCACCGTGCCGGTCTTCACCGGCGCGAGGAACCGCGTCGTCATGGTCGTGGTCAATCCCAGCTTTCCCGTGACCAGGATGATGGCCCAGGCTGCGACCTCATCCAGCAGCGTCGAGACGATCCCGCCGTGGGCGATTCCCTCCACACCGCAGAAGTGCGCGGCAAGCGAGTGGGAGGCGCGCGCGCCGCGTTCCGTGCGCTCGAACAGCAGATGCAGGCCGTGCGGGTTGCGGGGCGAACAGCCGAAACACTGGCCGGGCCATTGCAGGTAGGTCGGGGCGACGGCGGACACGTTGGGGTTCCTCGGAAACAGTGCGCGGTGATTTTAGTGTCGCCCACGCCAAAGGACGAACCCGCGTGGCCCATAATGACGACGGATTTCCACCCCTTTTCAGGCACATGTACCTTCCCGAACCGCAATTCAGCCACGGCTCCCTCGGCAAGACCGGCATTCTGCTCATCAACCTGGGCACGCCGGAGGCCCCCACCGCGCCGGCACTGAAGCGCTATCTGAAGGAGTTCCTGTGGGATCCGCGGGTGGTGGAGATCCCGCGGCTGCTCTGGTGGCTCATCCTGAACGGCATCGTGCTGAACGTGCGGCCGAAGAAATCCGCCGCCAAGTACGCAACCATCTGGACGACCGAGGGCTCACCGCTCAAGGTGCACACCCAGAAGCAGGCAACGCTCGTGCACGGCTATCTCGGCCGCGCGATCAAGTCGCCGATGCAGGTCGAGTATGCGATGCGCTACGGCCAGCCCTCGATCGCGCAGGGCCTGGACAAGCTGAAGCAGGGCGGTTGCGACCGGCTGCTGATCCTGCCTCTGTATCCGCAGTACGCCGCCAGCACCACGGGCAGCGCGTGCGATGCCTTGTTCGACGCACTGCGCGCCGTGCGCCACGTGCCGGCCCTGCGCATGGTCGATCACTTCCACGATCACCCGCGCTACATCGCGGCGCTGGCGCAATCGGTTCGGGACCACTGGGCCGTGAACGGCAGGGCCGACAAGCTGATCATGAGCTTCCACGGTGTGCCGCGATTCCATCTGGACAAGGGGGATCCCTACCACTGCGAATGCCGCAAGACCGGACGCCTGCTCGCCGAGGCCCTGGGCCTCGGACCCGACCAGTGGATGCTCACCTTCCAGTCCCGCTTCGGTCAGGCCGAATGGCTCCAGCCCTACACCCAGCCTACCCTGGAAGACCTCGCCCGCAAGGGCACGAAGAAGGTCGATGTCATGTGCCCGGGCTTCGTGGCCGACTGCCTCGAGACGCTGGAGGAGATCGCCATGGAGAACAAGGCGGCGTTCCTCGGCGCGGGCGGCAGCGAGTTCCGCTATATCCCCTGCCTCAACGAACGCGACGACTGGATCCAGGCGCTCTGCCAGATCGCCGTCGACAACCTGCACGGATGGCTCCACGCGAACTGGGACGAGGCCGCTGCCAAGGCGGAGGCCGCGCGCTCCCGCGAACGCGCGAAGGCTCTCGGCGCCACCAACTGACGCACCTGAGACAGGCCCCCCGGTCCGGCGCCCGTTGGCAAGCGTGCGGCGATGGGCGTATTCTCGAAGCCGTAGGACAGCAGCGGGAGAGCGCGGCCCGAAGGGTCGCCGCCGAAGGCGTAACCGCCCGGAATCGCTCAGGCCTAAGAACCGCTGCCCGGATCCTCGCGATCCCCTACCACTCTGGAGAGTCCCGGTCGACCCGGGCGCCGAAGGGGCAGATCCGCCAGTTGCGGATTGAACTCTCAGGCAAAGAGGACAGAGGGGCGGTTCCACTCGGCAAGTCTGCGTGGATTGCGTCCCCGTGATCCTGTTCCGGAGGTCCAGCGTGCCCCGACACACCCCGCTGTTCGATGCCCACGTCGCTCTCGGCGCGCGCATGGTCGACTTCGGCGGCTGGGACATGCCGCTGCACTACGGCTCCCAGATCGACGAGCACCATCAGGTTCGCCGGCACGCGGGGCTGTTCGATGTCTCCCACATGCTGAGCCTCGATCTGACGGGACCGCGAGTCGCCGACTTCCTCCGTCACCTGCTCGCGAACGACGTGGCACGCCTGAGCCGCGACGGCACGGCGCTCTACACCTGCATGCTGAACGAGCGGGGCGGCGTGATCGACGACCTGATCGTCTATCGCCTCGACGCCCTCCGCTACCGGCTCGTCGTGAACGCAGCGACCGCGGCGGGCGACGAGAACTGGATCCGCTCACGCAACGCAGCCGGCGCATTCGACCTGGAGATCGGCGCCCGCCGGGACCTAGCGATGATCGCGGTCCAGGGCCCCCGGGCGCGGGAAGTCCTGACGACGATCCGCCCCTACACGGTCAACACCGTGAACGGCCTCGGACGGTTCGAAGTGGTGGAACTCCCATGGGCTCTGGTGGCGCGCACCGGATACACCGGAGAGGACGGATTCGAACTGACGGTGCCGGCCAGTGCCGCGACCGGTCTGTGGAACGACCTGCTGCAGGCCGGCGCGAAACCCTGCGGCCTCGGGGCCCGCGACACGCTGCGGCTCGAGGCCGGCATGAACCTCTACGGCACGGACATGGATGACACCGTCTCGCCGTTCGAGTGCGGCCTGCGCTGGACCGTGGACCTCGGCGCCGGCCGCGACTTCGTTGGTCGCAAGGCACTCGAGCAGGCCCGGCCGGCTGTCGGTCAGGTCGGCCTGCGGCTGCTAGACAAGGGCGTACTCCGTTCCCACATGCGAGTGCGTACCGCCGGCGGTGAGGGCACCGTGACCAGCGGTACGTTCGCCCCGACACTCGGATTCTCCATCGCCCTGGCGCGCGTTCCCCTGGAGGGATCGCTCCCCCCGATGCCCGGCACATCGGTCGAAGTGGAAGTCCGCGACAAGTGGCTGTCCGCGGTCATCGTCAAACCACCGTTCGTCCGCAATGGAAAATCCCTTCTGGTGCCGCCGCCCGCTTGCGGCTGACCGCCCCATCACCGATCCCATTTCACAGGAGACCCCATGAGCAATCCCCCCGACCGGAAGTACGCGGCAACCCACGAATGGGTGCGTCCCGAGGCCGACGGCACCGTCACCCTCGGCATCACGCACACCGCGCAGGAGATGCTCGGTGACATCGTCTTCGTCGGCGATGCCAAGGTGGGGGCCACGCTTGCCGCCGGCGAAACCGCTGCCGTCGTCGAGTCGGTCAAGGCCGCGTCCGACATCTATGCGCCAGTCGCCGCCGAGGTGATCGCCTTCAATGCCGAACTCGAAGCCGAACCGCAGCGCCTCAACGAGAAGCCCTTCGACACCTGGATCCTCCGGCTGCGTCCCGCGAATCCGGCCGACCTCGCCGGGCTGCTCGACGCCGCAGGTTACGAAGCGGCAGTGGGCGCGGCATAGCGGCGATGGAACCCATCGGGGAAGACGCCTTCGTCGACCGGCACATCGGGCCCGGCGAGGCGGACATCGGCAGGATGCTGGAGGCCCTGGGCGTCGACTCGCTGGAGACGCTGATCGACCGCCTCGTCCCGCCGGACATCCGCTCGCGGGAGCCGCTCGATCTGCCCGCGGCCCGATCGGAAGCGTCCGTGCTGCGGGAACTGCGTCGGCTCGCCTCCGCGAACCACGTCGCAAGAAACTTCATCGGACAGGGCTATCACGGCACGCTGACGCCCTCGGTGATTCAGCGCAACGTGCTGGAGAACCCCGCCTGGTACACGGCCTACACGCCCTATCAGCCGGAGATCTCCCAGGGCCGTCTGGAAGCGCTGCTCAACTTCCAGACCATGGTCTGTGAACTCACCGGTCTGGACATCGCGAACGCCTCGATGCTAGACGAAGCGACCGCAGCCGCCGAGGCCATGGCGC
>CAZEDA010000085.1:0-6643 GCA_964510915.1 uncultured Rhodocyclaceae bacterium
CGGGAACCGGCACGGGCGGAAGATTGGTCGTCACCAGAAGCGGCACGATGGACAGTGCCGCCACCCATCGGAACACGCGCACCTTGCCGCGCCGGTCGGCCTGCCTGCCGATGAACTGGGCGCTGATCAGCGTGGCACTGCCGCCGCACAGATAGAGCAGCGGGAGATCGCCTTCCGTGAGCCCGACGTTGCCCACCATGTACGGACTGATGAAAGGGATCACCAGGAAGCTCGCGAACATCAGGATCGCGCCCAGCACGAAAGCGTTGCGGTGATTCGGGTCTCCGAAGACGGCGCCGAAGCGGCTTGCGAGCGTCTGACCCCGCACTTCGCCGTGCCGATGCCGGTCGAGGCGGGGCAGCCAGAGCTTCGCCAGTACCCACAGGATTGCCGCGATCGCCGCGACGGCAGCAAAGGTGACTCGCCATCCGAAGGCGCCACCGATCAGAAGTCCGGCCGGCACGCCGGCGATCGCGGAAAGCGGAAACCCCATGGCGATGATGCCGGTGGCCGCGCCCCGGCGCTCATCGGGCACGAGATCGCCGACGATGGCGAACACCACGGCTCCGGCGATGCCGCCGAAGATGCCGGACACGATGCGCGCGGCAAGCAGAGTCCAGAATGTCGGCGCCACCGCACACAGTCCCGTCGCGATCACGAATCCGGCGTAGATGACGAGCAGCGCGTGCTTGCGGTCGAAGCGGTCGATGTGGAATGCGGCGAGCAGCGCGCTCGCTGCAGCACCGAAGGTATACGCGGACACCAGCAGGCCGAACTCCCCGGCCGAGACACCCATGCGCCGCATGAGCTGCGGCCCGAGCGGCATCAGCACCATGAAGTCCACGATATGGGTGAACTGGACGCCGGCGAGCAGCAGCAGGATCAGGCGTTCGCGTGCGGGTGTCAGAGGAGGGCCGGACATTGCGGTCACGGGGAAAACATCACGGTCAGGGCGTGCGCGTCCTGGATGCCGACGCGCGAAGGTCCGGAAGGACGCATCAGTGCGCGCCGGGTGTCGCGGCTGTGGCGAGCAGTTCGTAGGAGCGCAGACGCGACGCGTAGTCGCCTGTGATCGTGAGCACCATCACCTCATCCGCCGCGAAGGCCTCCGCAAGGGCAAGGATGCGATCGCGGACATCGGCGGGCGTGCCGACGATCGCCCGTGCCCGTTCGCGCCGGATGATCTCGCGGTCCTCGCGCGTGTAGGGGTAGGCCTCAGCCTGTTCCATCGTCGCCACCGGTTCGTCACCGCCCCGCGCCATCAGCAGCCGCCGCAGATCGATGGAGGCAGCGAGCCGTTCGGCCTGTTCCGTGGTCGGCGCGCAAAGCGCGAACACGGTGAGCATGGACACCGGCGCAGCCTCCCTCGTGGAGGGGCGGAATTCCGCCCGGAAGGCGCGGCTCACCTCGTCACCGCCGTGCGCGCTGATGAAGTGCGCGAACGCGAACCGTAGACCCAGATAGGCCGCGAGCGTCGCGCTGTAGTCGGAGGATCCGAGCAGCCACACTTCGGGTGCAGTGGGGCCCGAGGGCATCGCCTTGACCCGGACATAGGGATGGTCCGCCGGCAGTGCATCGTCGAGAAAGGAGACCGTCTCACGCACGTGCACCGGGAACTGGTCGAAGTCGTAGAACGCCCCGCCGGACAGCACCTGCGCGGTGAGTCCGTCCGATCCCGGCGCGCGGCCGATGCCGAGATCCACGCGACCGGGGAACAGGGCCTCCAGCATGCGGAACACTTCCGCGACCTTGAGCGGGCTGTAGTAGGGGAGCAGCACGCCTCCCGTGCCGACGCGCAGCTTCGACGTTACCGAAGCAACGTGTGTGAGCAGGATCTCGGGGCACGGGTCTGCGAGTGCGCGGGAGCTGTGGTGCTCGGCCATCCAGAATCGGTGGTAGCCCATCGCTTCCACCTCCCGCGCGAGCAGCACGGTCTGCCGGACGGCTTCCGCAGGGCTGCCGCCCGCGATCACCGGCGACTGATCGAGAACGGACCAGCGCATCGGATCACTTCACCAGGATATCGACGGCGTGCAGACGATCGGTGCCGACGTTGGTGAAGGTGACCGGCGCCAGGCCGTCGCGCCACTTGAATCCGGCGGGTCCGAAGGTCACGCGTTCGACCCCGCCAGGCATGTCGAACTGCGCCATGCCGCCGCTCACCAGCACGAGCATGCCGCAGGGGCCGTGCAGCGTGGTCGAGGCCCCGGGCGCGAGGTCGATCTGGCTCACTCGCACGCGGTCGTTATCCACCAGCAGAGGGCCGGCGCGGGCACCGTCGTCGAGCGGACGGCCGCCGCAGCCCTGGAGGATTTCGGTGTCGGTCACGCGGTACTCGGTCTTGCCGACGTTGCTGACACGATGCGCCTTGGGTGTCTTGTAGTAGCCGATGAAGTAGGACTCGCCCGGGGCACGCGGCGGGCGTCGCACCGGCGCCTTGCCCCAGTCCTCGGCCTCGGTCTCGGAAGGCGAGATGTTCACGAATACACCGTCGTGGTGGTGGATGTGCATCGTGCCGCGGTAGCCGGGCGGAAGCTGCACGTCGAAGAGGCGCACGCGCGTGTTCTCGAAGGCGAGACGGTGGCGCGGTTCCTTTTCGATCGGCATCGGATCCTCCGCACCGATCGCGCCGGCCGACAGCGCAGCCAGCGCGGTCGCCAGCGCTGCCTTCCGTGCGCGCATCACGCTCTGCCCAGGGCGCGGTCGACGAAGTCGAGCCGGTCCTGCCCCCAGAACGGTTCCCCTGCCACGACGTAGGTCGGGGCACCGAACACCTGCAGTTCGATGGCCTCCTGCGTGAGCCGGTCGTACTCCGCCTGCGCGGCGGCTTGTGCGGCTGCGGCGACGAGAGCCGTGCCGTCGAGACCGCAGGCCGAAGCGACGGCCTCCAGCGTGGCGCCCTGGGAGATGTCGCGATCCTCCTCCCAGCACGCGCGCATGATGCCGTGCGCGAGGTCCAGCTGCTTCTCCGCACCCGACGGCGCGGCGGCGATGATCGTCTTCGCGGCAAGGTCTGCGCTCACCGGAAAGAACCTGGGCTCGAGCTTGATGGGGACACCCAGGAACTCGCGCCATCGGCGCAGTTCCACCATGCGATAGGCCTGGCGCTGGGCGGCGCGCTGCTTGAGCGGCAGGCCGCCGGACACCGGAAAGACGCGACCGTAGTCGACGGGCTTGACGGCAATGGTGGCGCCGTGACGGCGCGCGATCTCGCGCAGTCGCGCATGACCGAGATAGGTCCACGGGGAGACGGGCGAGAAGTAGTAGTCGACGGATTTCATGGCAACGGGTCCTCAGTTCTCGGACAGGGGCGGCGGATCGATCGGTTCCATCAGATCGGGGGTGTCGTTCCGCGCGTTGTTGACCTTCGGGCTCACCCGGTACGCGACGGTCCATTCTGGGGGCGCGCTGCAGAGCAGCGGTTTCAGGCTCTCTGCGTCCGTCGTGCCGTCCAGCCAGCGATCGAAGGCATCGCGCGGTAGCATCACGGGCATGCGGTCGTGAATCGGTGTCATCACGGCGTTCCCGGCTACGGTGAGGATACAGCAGCTTCCCGATTCGCCGTCGCGGCCCGCTTCGTACAGACCGGCCATGGCGAACACGGGTTCGTTCGCGGGTCGGATGAAGAAGGGTTGTTTCGGTCCCGAGGGCGGCCGAAACCATTCATAGAACCCGGAAGCTGGCAGAATGCAGCGTCGGCGTCGGAAGGCCTCGCGAAACATCGGCCGCTCCGTGACGGTCTCTGCTCTGGCGTTGATGGGCTTGGGATAATCCGGAGCGCCGTCGCGACGCGCCCAGGCGGGCTGCAGGCCCCACGCCATCGGCATCATGGTCGGGCCGTCGGCAGTGGCGACGATGCAGGGCACCGCCGACCCCGGCGCCATGTTGTACCGGGGTTCGAGTTCGGGAACCGCGATCAGCCGGAAGTGGTCTGCGAGTTCCCGGGCGTTCTCGTTCAAGGCATAGCGGCCGCACATGGGTCGATTATAGGACCGCGGTTTTCCGTAACGTGACTTCAAAGACCAGACAGAGCGACATGATCAGGACGTTGGCACGCATTGTTTGCATCGGGTGGCTCGGGGCTGTCGGTTCCGCGGCCTCGGCCTTCGAATTCGCCGGGCTCGGTTCGGGCGTGGACCCGCAGAGCCTCCGGGAGCGCTTCCCCGCCTCCAAGCACGAGTTCTGGCAGCGGGGGTCCGGCAGCATCGCCCGCCCCGAGGAGGACGACGGCCGCTTTGACCTCTGGCTGAAGGAAGGCGAGGGTCTCTACATCATCAAGCTCGCACCGGACGACTCGCGCGCCGACGTGACGGCGGTCAGCATCTCGATGGACAAGGGAAAGGTCCGCCGCTGGATCCTGTCGTTCGAGCGTGTGGGCGTGGGCAAGAAGCCGGAACAGATGGAGCGCCGCTATCCCACTTGCCGCCGGGTGCTGGATACGCTGGTCGAGAGGTATGGCGAGCCGGGCAAGTTCGATACGCACGTCGAGGAAGGCATACAGCACCGCACGCGCAACTGGAGCACGCCGCGCGACTCCCTGACACTCGACTGCGGCAAGTACACGAACCGCAAGGCAGTGTTCGCCATCGATCTGGAAATCACGCCGGGCCAGTGAGGCCCGGCGCGAGGCAGGCGCCCGGTCAGTTGGTGCGGTAGCGGTTCAGCAGCTCGTCGAAGCCGCTGCGGGACCCGGTGCGGAATTCATAGATGCCACGAAGGTCCTGGAGCAGCGGCGCGCGCATTTCCGCCAGATCCTCCCGGCCCTCGGTGAGGCCCACCGCGCGGGCGTAGTACTCGATCACCTTGTCGAGCTTGCCGAACGCCTTCGCGACGGCTTCGCTCTTGGCGGCGCCCTCCAGGCCCTTCGAGTCCACGTTGATGCGCTCGTACTCCGCAAAGTGGGTCTGTCCCAGCAGATACCACCCGTAAGGGTCCTTCGGCGCCACCTGAGTCACCTTCTCCAGCCGTCCCCGCGCGTCGTCCAGTCTGCCCGCCTTCTGGGACATTGCGCCGAGCCGCAGGTATAGCTGCGACAGCCATTTCGTCTGATACTCGGACCATTCGGCGTCGGTCATGCCGTCTGGCCGGCGGTTGCCTTCGATCAGCGCGATGGCCTTGTCGCCGTAGCCGGTCGCGCGTGCCGAGAACCGGGCCGGATCCGTCCGGGCCTCGTTCGCCGCGGTGACGCCCAGGAGCGTAAGCAGCTGGAGATCACCGGGACGCTTCTCGAGCCAGACATCCGCTAGGCCGAACGCGCGCTCGAACTTGCCCGCCTTGAGGTATTCATCGATCGCCACCGGGATCGAAGCCTGCCCGGCCAAGGCCGCCTGCCGGAAGAGCTTGTCGGCGCCGTCCTCGTCCTTCGCGACGCCGCGACCGTCCCGCATCAGCGTGGCGAGGTGATACTGGGCCTCGACGTTGTTCGCCTGCGCGGCCTTCTGGTACCACCTGGCGGACTCGGCGTAGTCGGGCAGAGTCCCGACGCCCTGTTCGAAGTTCCAGCCGAGCAGGTAGGCGGCATCCACCTGGCCCTGTTCCGCCGCCTTGCGCAGCCACACGTTGGATTCGGGTTCGTCCTTCGCGACGCCGTTGCCGGTCCCGAGCGCCAGGCCGTAGGCGTACTGGGCCTCCGGATACCCCTGCTCGGCCGCCTTGAGATACCACTGGGCGCCTTCGGCCTCGTTCTTTGCAGTGCCTTCGCCCCGGGACACCAGGTACCCGAGCAGGTACTGCGCGCCGGCCTTGCCGCGCTCGGCGGCCTTGCGAAACCACTGCACAGCCAGCGCGTCGTCCCGCGGGACACCGGCGCCGGACATGTAGTACGAGCCCAGCGCGTACTGGGCGTCGACGTTGTCGGCCTTTGCGGCGAGCTGATACCACTTGGCGGACTCGGCGTAGTCCTGCGGGACGCCTTCGCCATTCTGGTAGATCCAGCCGAGGATGTACTGCGCCTGTGCCTGGCCGTTCTCGGCGAAGGGACGGAACTCGCGGGCTGCGGTCGCGTAGTCGCCGGCGTTGTAGGCGTTCACGGCGTCGACCCAGTCGGCCCGGGCAGGGAGCGCGAACAGGGCGGCCAGGACCGCTGCGGCAAGTCGGGTCTTCATGCGTTGGTCCTCCTCAGGGGAGTGTCGGGGGCGCGTCCGCCGAAGGGATCGTCCGCCCGCCGATCGTGCGGTTGCAGCTCGTCTCAGCGATTGTTGCTGTAGTACTCATAGGGCTTCTTCGGGACCTTGGCCTCTTCGAACGCCTCGCGCTGCTCCGCGTCGTAGGGACGGTCCCACCACGTGGCCCGCGCCTTCTTCTGCTTGTCGACGACCTCCGGGTGTTCGCGAAGAAACTGCCGCAGGAACAGGGTGGTTTCCGACTCGTACTTTTCCATGGGACTAGTGCTCTGAAAACTATGACAAAAAGGTTGCCGATTGTAGCGCGCGGTCGCCCCCGAGTCACCGCTTTCCGGGACGCGGTGCAGCCGATGCGGGGCCCGCTCCCACGGTAACGGTCACTCGGCCGGATTCTGCACCCGGCGCAGGTCCCCGCCTTTCGTCCCCAACGCCCGCAGGGCCGATTCCGTTGATGGCCGATTCGCATCCCGCCGGGTCTCATCAAGCGGTCCGACTTCTGCGAGACTCGCGACTTGCCGCGC
>CAZEDA010000085.1:6743-11145 GCA_964510915.1 uncultured Rhodocyclaceae bacterium
CCCGCCGGGTCTCATCAAGCGGTCCGACTTCTGCGAGACTCGCGACTTGCCGCGCACGGCGATCCGCACACTTTGATCAGACCTGCCCCAACCGCCCATCCAGGAGCCCCATGTCCAAGAGCCCCACGCGAATTCCCGTCCCGCCGCTGGCCGCCGTCCGCCCGCACATCGCCGAGAACCATGGCGACCGGCGGGTCGACGACTATCACTGGCTGCGCGACAAGGAGGACCCGGAGGTCATCGCCTACCTGAACGCGGAGAACCACTACACCCAGGCCATGATGCGGCCCAGCCTTCCGCTGCAGAAGGTGCTCTACACCGAGATGGTCGCGCGCATCAAGGAAACGGACATGGGCGTGCCGTATCGGGACGGCGCCTGGTACTACTACTCGCGGACGGTGAAGGGCCGGCAGTATCCGATCTACTGCCGCAAGCAGGGTTCGCTGGAGGCGCCGGAGCGGATCATCCTGGATCTCAACGTTCTCGCGCGGGGACAGCCCTACCTCGGTCTGGGCGCGTTCGACGTGAGTCCCAGCGGAGACCTGCTCGCGTTCTCCACGGACTTCACCGGGTTTCGCGAATACACGCTCCGCGTGAAGAATCTCGCGGACGAGACGGTGTCCGCCCTGGAGATTCCCAAGGCTCGCTCCGTTGCGTGGTCGGCGGACAGCCAGGTCCTGTTCTACGTGACGGAGGACGAGACCAAGCGCGCGAGTCGCGTGTGGCGGCATCGGCTGGGCAGCGACGAGCACACGCTGCTGCACGAGGAGACGGACGCGAGATTTTCCGTGGGCCTCGATCTGTCCCGCAGTCTCGGCTACGTGTTCATCACC
The DNA here is from genome assembly GCA_964510915.1 of uncultured Rhodocyclaceae bacterium. Classification (GTDB taxonomy): domain Bacteria; phylum Pseudomonadota; class Gammaproteobacteria; order Burkholderiales. The sequence continues at coordinate 7,577 of CAZEDA010000085.1, forward strand.
TCGCACAGCGCCACCACGTCGGAGGTGCGATTCATCCCCGCGGCGGACCCGTTCGCGGAACCGGTGCTGATGCTCGCCCGTCGCCAGGACCACGAGTACTACGCGGACCACCACGGCGGGTACTTCTACATCGTGACGAACGATCGCGGCCGCAACTTCCGGCTCGTGCGCACGCCGCTCGACGATCTCGCCCCGTCCCGCTGGGAGGAACTGGTGCCCCATCGCGAGGAAACGATGCTGGAAGGCATCGACGTGTTCGCGCGGCACTACATCCTGCACGAGCGGCGCGGCGGATTCCCGCGGATGAGCGTGGTCCGCTTCGCGGATGGCAACACCCACGAGATCACCTTTCCGGAACCCGCGTTCAGCGCATTCGCTGCCGCCAACGCCGAGTTCGACACGGATGTCTTCCGCTTTGCGTACGAGTCCTTCGTCACGCCCGACTCGGTGTTCGACTACGACATGAACACGCGCGAGCGCACGCTGCGCAAGCAGTTCGAGGTGCTGGGGGGATACGACGCGTCCCTGTACGAGGCGGAACTCACCTACGCGAAAGCGGCGGACGGCACGGAGATTCCCGTGTCGATGGTGTACCGGCGGCAGCCGGGCCCCAAGGCGCCGCGGCCGATGCTGCTATCGGGTTACGGCGCGTACGGATATCCGGAGATGGTCGGCTTCTCCTCTGCCCGGCTCTCGCTTCTCGACCGCGGCATGACCGTCGCGCTTGCGCACGTGCGGGGCGGCGGCGAGATGGGCAAGCGCTGGCACGACGAAGGCCGGATGATGCAGAAGAAGAACAGCTTCGAGGACTTCATCGCGTGCGCGGAGCACCTGATCGACCGCGGTGACACGGCGCCGGACCGTCTCGTGATCGAAGGCGGCAGCGCAGGCGGACTGCTGATGGGGGCCGTGGTGAATGCGCGGCCGGAACTGTTCCGCGCCGTGGTGTCGCAGGTGCCGTTCGTGGACGTCGTCAACACCATGCTCGACGACACGCTGCCGCTCACGACCGGCGAGTACGAGGAGTGGGGCAATCCGAACGAACCGGAGGCCTACGCGTACATCAAGTCCTACTCGCCGTACGACAACATCCGTGCGCAGGACTACCCGGCGATGCTGGTCGAGACCTCCCTCAACGACAGCCAGGTGATGTACTGGGAGCCCGCCAAGTACGTGGCCCGCCTGCGCGCCACCAAGACGGACACCAATCCGCTGCTCATGAAGATCAACATGGAAGCGGGGCATGGCGGCGCGTCGGGCCGCTACGACTACCTGAAGGAGATCGCCTTCACCTACGCGTTCGTGCTGGGCGTGGTCGGCATCACCCGGTAGGCGTCGCGGAAGGCGCAGAAAGAAAAACGGCCCCGAGGGGCCGTTTTTCGTGAAGCGACTGCCTGGATCAGTACAGCACGACCGGGTTGCCGGGAGAACCGGTGGCACCGATTATCCGCAGCGGGGCCCAGATGAACGCAGCTTCGTAGACCTTGGCATCGACCAGGGTCTTCGTGTCCACGTTTTCCAGGTTCCAGATGCCGAGGCGGGTCTGCAGGTGCGTGTGGCAGGGCACGGCATAGCCGTCCATTTCACCGCCGGGCTGCGCGTCGTTGGCAGACGTGTCACCCATGGTAAGAGCGATGTCGGCCTTGCCCATCATGTCGCACGCGCTGATGCCGAAGCCGGGCTCGCCCTGGGCGAACGCGGCACGGGCAGCGGCACGCTGCTCGGACGTCATCTTCTTGTAGCGATCGTTGCTCCAGGTGTTGCCCATGCCGGTGTGAAGCGCGACGCAGTCGCCGGCGCCGATGTCGGCGAGGCCCTGCATCTTGAGAATGCCCTTCACGTCGTCGGCCGTGACGATACCGATGTCACCGGCCTTCTTCGGGATCGGGAGCATCTCTTCCGACGCGGACAGCTTGCCCTGCGACTTGCGATAGGCCACCGCATCGAGGACCACCAGGCGGCACACGAAGCCGCTGTCGGCCACATGCTCCACACCCAGGGGACCCATGCCCATCACCTGGCCGCCAGCGCCACGCTCGTAGGCATCCCACGAGATCACGCCGTTGTAGAACATCGGGCCCTTGGAGGTGTTGACGCCGATGTGGCCGGGACCGTCGAACTGGGTCTGGATCTGGCCGATCTGCGTGATCACGAGTTCGTCGTGATACACGAGGGCGTTCTTGCCGAAGGGACCGCCGGTGGGCGTGCCGGGGATGTACATGCTCCAGCTGCGGGGACCGAAGGCCGGGGCTTCCTTGTGGTAGAACTTGCCGATCGTGAGCGACTTGTTCTGCTTGATGGTCTTCAGAGCACGGACGATGTTCGCCGTGTTCTTGGTGTGGTTCGAAGAACCGGCGCGGTCGTCCTTGCCCCACTTGCTGGGCGCCCACGACAGGGCGGCATCATCGGTCGGGCCTTTCAGGACTTGCGCGTTCGCGCCCATGCCAAAGGCAAGGATCGCACTGCCGAGGGCGGCAGTCAGGATGTTGCGTTTCATGCTCTCTCCTCCAGAGATTTTTGCGACATGAATCGATAAGGGGCCTTGCCGATGGTATCGACCGAGTAACACCCCCACCGCGAGAATTACATGGAACCCTGCACGGTGCAAGCGCAACTGCCGGCGTCCGCGAGGCCCGTTGCACATGTTTGACACAGATCAGCGACGGGGTGCAAAGTCATTGTCAATCTGCGGCGTCGCGCTCGCATCGTGCGCGTGTGCTGCAATGCAATATCCGGAGGGGAGATGATCACCGAAACCCAGGTGCAGTTCTATCGTGACAACGGCTACGTCGTCGTCGACAACGTGCTGGATGCCGCGATGCTGTCCCGCATCAAGACAATCGTCGGCGAGATTCTCGCGGGGGCGAAGGGCATCGCGACCCACACCGACGTCTACGACTTCGAGCCCTCGCACACCCCGGAACGTCCTCGTGTGCGCCGCATCAAGAAGCCCACTCAGGTCAATCCGGTCTTCCAGGACGTCCTGCGTCTTCCCGCGCTGCAGGGCATCCTGACGAAGCTGCTCGGGCCGAACGTGCGGCTGCACGGTTCGAAGCTCAACACCAAGTCCGCGGGGTACGGTTCGCCGGTGGAGTGGCACCAGGACTGGGCCTTCTACCCGCATACGAATGACGACATCCTTGCCATCGGCGTCATGCTCGACGATGTGGCGATGGAGAACGGGCCGATGCTGGTGCTGCCGGGTACCCACCGCGGCCCCACGTACGATCACCACGCGAACGGACGGTTTTGCGGTGCAATGAATCCGGCCGCCGTGCCGCTCGACTTCTCGAAGGCGGTCGCGTGCACGGGCAAGGCGGGATCCATGTCCTTCCACCACGTGCGGCTGGTGCACGGGTCTGCCCAGAACACCTCCGATCGGCAGCGTCAGCTGCTGCTCTACGAGTGCGCCGCGGCGGACGCCTGGCCGCTCGTGAACTTCACGAACCTCGAGGAGTTCGACAGCCGCATGATCTGCGGCAAGCCGACGGTCGAGCCCCGACTCACCTCGGTCCCGGTGCGCATGCCGCTGCCCCCCGCACTCAACCAGGGTTCCATCTACGAAAACC
>CAZEDA010000086.1:0-11095 GCA_964510915.1 uncultured Rhodocyclaceae bacterium
GGTGGCGATCTCGTGGACGGCGGCGATCTGCCCGAGGTCGACGTGCAGATCGATGACTTCACGGTGGGACCGCTCAATCTCGGGCAGCTCACCCTGCAGGCGGCACCGGAAGGCGCGACCTGGGCCTTGCGCAAGCTGGATGTCCGGAACCCCGACGGTCACTTCACCGCGCAGGGCGGCTGGCAGCTCGATCAGGGCAAGCCTCGCACACAGCTCGCCGTGCGTATCGAGGCGCAGGATATCGGACGAATGCTCGCGCGTCTCAACCGGCCGGAAGGTGTCGCGGGCGGCACGGCGCGGCTCGCGGGCATGGTGGAATGGCAGGGCAGTCCCCTGCGAGTGGATACCGCCACCTTGAGCGGACGTCTGTCCCTCGATGCGCGCGGCGGCCGCTTCACGCAGCTCGAACCGGGTATCGGCAAGCTCTTCGGCATTCTCAGCCTGCAGGCTCTCCCGCGCCGTGTGGCGCTCGACTTCCGGGATGTCTTCAGTGACGGGTTCGCGTTCGACGACATCGTGGCCAACAGCGTCATCGATCGCGGTGTGCTGCGGACCGAGGACTTCCGCATGGTCGGGTCCAGCGCGAAGGTGTCCATGAAGGGCACCGTGGATGTCGTCCACGAATCGCAGAACCTGATCGTGCGGGTGGTGCCCTCCATCACGGACAGCATCGCGGTGGGGACGGCGTTCGTGAATCCGCTGGCCGGGCTGATCGCGCTGATCGTCGGCAAGGCGCTCGGCAATCCGCTGGACCGGGTGATCGCCTTCGAATATCAGGTGACAGGGCCCTGGACCGACCCCGTCGTGGCCAAGGTCCAGAAGGCGCCGATCCTTCCCGACCGCTCGGGCCGCCGGTGAGCGACGCGGACAGGTCCGCCTGCTGCGACCGCGCAGGCTGTGCGGACCTTGCCTACAATCCGGTCCTTCCGGCCTCCAGACGGTGAACCGCATGAACCCCGAAGCTTCGTCCGCGCGAATCGCCGCCATCCAGATGGTGTCCGGCCCCGACGTGGCGGGCAATCTCGTCGTCGCGGAACGGCTGATCCGGGAAGCTGCGGCCGGGGGCGCCCGGCTGGTGGCCCTGCCGGAATACTTCGGCATTCTCGGCAACCGTGAGACCGACAAGGTCGATGCCCGGGAGTCACCGGGCTCGGGGCCGATCCAGGATTTCCTCTCCGGACTTGCCCGCTCCCTCCGCATCTGGCTGGTGGGCGGCTCGGCGCCGATGGCCTCGGCCATCGAAGGGCGCATCTACAACGCCTGTCTCGTGTACGGACCGGACGGCGCTCTGGCGGCGCGGTACGACAAGATCCACCTGTTCGGTCTCGACCTCGGGGCGGAGCGCTTCAGCGAGTCGCGCACGATCTTTCCCGGCAATCGCGTGGCCACGGTGGATACCGGTGTCGGGCGCGTGGGGCTTTCGATCTGCTACGACCTGCGCTTTCCGGAACTGTATCGGGCCATGGGCCCTGTCGACCTGATCGTGGTGCCCTCCGCCTTCACGGCCACCACGGGTGAAGCCCACTGGGAACCGCTGCTGCGCGCACGAGCCATCGAGAACCAGTGCTACGTGCTGGCCCCGGCCCAGGGCGGGACCCATCCGAACGGCCGCACCACCCACGGACACAGCCTCGCGATCGACCCGTGGGGGCGCATACTGGCGCAGCGCGAGAGCGGCGCGGGCGTGGTCTTCGCCGATCTTGACCGAGCGGAGGTGGCACGCGTGCGCCGCGCGCTCCCGGCGCTGGAACATCGCACGCTCGCACCGGTCCCACACTTTCCCGACCTCATCCAGGAACCCCCCGCATGACCACAGTCACCCCGACCCTCGACCGCAGTGCCCCCGCTCTGGACACGGCGATCGGCACCCTGCTCACCCCCTACGACCTCGGGCTGGAATCGCTCGGCGGCGTGTTCGGGGAGATCCTGCAGCACCGGGCCGACTATGCCGACCTGTACTTCCAGTACACGCGGAGCGAAGGCTGGTCGCTGGAGGAAGGCCGGGTGAAGGCGGGGAGTTTCTCGATCGATCAGGGCGTCGGCGTGCGGGTGGTGTCCGGCGAAAAGACCGCTTTCGCCTACTCGGACGACATCAGCGCCGGTGCGCTGAGCGGCGCCGCCCGGGCCACCCGGGCCATCGCCCGGCAGGGAGGGGACGGCACGGCATCGCTCATCCGTCGCGTGGGGACCCACGACCTCTATGCGCCGGTGGACCCGCTCACCAGCCTGACCGACCCGCAGAAGGTGGCTCTGCTCGAGCGACTCGAAGGCATGGCCCGCGCACGGGATCCGCGTGTGAGCCAGGTCATCGCCAGCCTCGCAGGCGAATACGAAGTGGTGCTGGTCGTGCGCAGTGACGGCGTCACCGCGGCCGATGTGCGTCCGCTCGTGCGGGTCTCGCTGCAGGTGATCGTCGAGGAGAACGGCCGGCGCGAGCAGGGCAGCGCGGGCGGCGGCGGCCGGTTCGACTTCTCCTACTTCGACGACGATCGTCTCCGGGACTACGCGGCCAAGGCCGTCGATCAGGCGCTCGTGAATCTCGGCGCGGATGCCGCGCCGGCGGGAGCCATGACGGTCGTGCTGGGGCCGGGCTGGCCGGGCATTCTCCTGCACGAGGCCATCGGCCACGGGCTCGAGGGTGACTTCAATCGCAAGGGGACGTCCGCGTTCAGCGGCCGCATCGGCGAGCGGGTGGCCGCCCCCGGCGTCACCGTCGTGGACGATGGCACCATCGAGAAGCGGCGTGGCTCCCTCAACGTCGACGACGAGGGCACGCCGACGCGTTGCACGACTCTCATCGAGGACGGGGTCCTGCGCGGCTATCTCCAGGACACCCTGAATGCGCGCCTCATGGGTGTCGAGCCCACGGGCAACGGCCGTCGCGAGTCCTACGCGCATCTGCCGATGCCGCGCATGACCAACACCTACATGCTGAACGGCACCCGCGCACCAGAGGAAATCCTGAAGTCCGTGAAGAAGGGGCTCTATGCCGCCAACTTCGGTGGCGGTCAGGTGGACATCGTGAGCGGCAAGTTCGTCTTCAGCGCCGCCGAGGCCTATCTCATCGAGGACGGCAAGGTGACTCGGCCGGTCAAGGGCGCCACGCTGATCGGCAATGGTCCGGACGTCCTGACGCGGGTGTCGATGATCGGCAACGACATGCGCCTCGACCCGGGCGTGGGGACCTGCGGCAAGGAAGGGCAGAGCGTCCCCGTGGGCGTGGGGCAGCCGACGCTGCGGCTGGACGGGCTCACCGTGGGCGGGACGGCCTGAGACGCCTGTCCGCTTGCGGCGACCGCGGATCGATCCCGCATTCCACCGCTCTTTTGGCGCAGGTGTTCCCGAATGGCCCTGCGTTCCCCCATAATCGGACGAAACAGACCGAACGGTCACATTGCTGGAATCGTTGCCGGGCCAGACAAGAATTTCACGATGTGTTGGGGGGCTTAGCCGGTGTCGGACACGAACGTCGCGGAACAGACGACGAAGAACGAGACGCTGCAGGCGCTGGAGTATCTCGGCGAAGGCAGCACGGCCGTGCAGCGCATCTTCGCGATGATCGGGCACGCGCGCTTCTTCTCGGATTTCACCCCGGGTGACATCGACATGCTCGCCCGCAACATGCTCATCTACCGGGCCCAGGCCGGGCAGACGATCATCCGGGAGGGGGACATCGACGACTACATGCTCCTCATCATCGAGGGGCAGGTCGAGATCCTCAAGCACAAGGGATCGGGGCAGGGCGGGCACCAGCCCATGACGATCGTCGGGCCCGGCGCCACTCTGGGGGAGATGTCGATGATCGATGGTGAACCGCGGTTCGCCACCTGCGTCGCCGCCGAAACCACGACGTTCGCCGCGCTGTCCCGGGACGGCATGGTGAAGATCATCCTCGAGGAGCCCAGTCTGGGCGCCAAGATCCTCATCAAACTGGTGACTCTGCTGTCGGCCAGACTCCGTCAGACCAGTCAGAGCCTGCTGCAGCAGCTGGAGCGCTGACCGCAACGCTCTTCCGGGAGGGGCTGCGGCGCCTGTTCGGGCGGGGTGCATCGCTTCGAAGAGCAGGGGATTCGGCCGCAATGGGGCGAAGCCGATGAATCGGCCACTGCCCCCGGGCGGAGCCCGGGCTACGGGAGCGGCGGCGCGAAGCGCCACCCTTCACCCTTCACCGCCCTCAGATCTTCACGCACTGCCCGGAATAGAGCACCGGCCCGCTGGGCTTGCCCGTGGGGGAACCGCCCTTGGGTTCGATGCTCATGGCCATGCCTGCAGCGGCATTCAAGGCTTCGCGCAGTGAGGCGGGCACTTCGACGGTCTGATTCTCGTGCGTCGTGATGAGTCCGAGGGAGCGGGGAGGCTGGTTGCCGCCGGGCAGCATCCAGAGTTCCCAGGCGGTTTCGGGCTCCATGGTCTGGTGACCGATCACCCGGACCTTGAGTCGAGGATTGCCGCCCTGCTGGGGCATCCACGCGACGGTCATCATGGGGGCCTCCGTCTTCGGGTCGGCCATGACGACCACCATGGCCTCGTCCGGTGTGCCGGCAGGACCGACCGGGGTGAGGGCGACGTAGCCGAACATGATCACCGCGAGCGTCGCGGTGATCATCGAGGACCAGCGCCAGAAGGCGAGGCTGTCCAGCCAGCTCCTGCGAGTTTCTGTTTCCGCGACGCGGGCTTTCGGCTGGATGCGAGCCTCGATGGCGGTCCAGACTCCCGCGCTCGGTTCCACCTCGGTCAGCGTGCCGGACAGCGGTTCGAGACGCTGCTGCCAGTGCGCGACCTCCCGCCGAAGCGCCGGATCGCTCCGCAGCCACAGTTCGAAGCGGGCGCGGGCGCGGCCCTGCAGCGTGCCGAGCACGTATTCGGCTGCGAGGAGGTTGCGGGCGTTGGGGTCCGTGATCTTCATCGCGCATCCCCGGCGCCATCGGCGGCTTCGACGCAGCCTCGCAGCTTTTCCAGGCCTCGCCGGATCCAGGTCTTGATGGTGCCCAGCGGCTGTTCCAGGTGGCTGGCGAGTTCGGTGTGCGTGAGGCCGTGGAGGTACGCGAGAGCGATCGACTGCCGCTGCTGGCCCGAAAGCTCGCCTAGGCAGCGCGACAGCACCTTTCCGCCGGCCACGGCCTGCATCTGTTCGAGCGGCCCCGGGCTCTCGTCCTCCCAGGTCTCCGCGATGCCGTCCAGGTCTTCCTCCGGGGTTTCGTGGCGGGGCCGGCGCACCCAGTCGAGCGCCCGGTTCCGGACGATGGTGGTCATCCATGTCATCGGCGCACTGCGCACCCGGTCGAACTCGGGCGCGTGATGCCAGATGTTCACGAAGCTCTCCTGCAGGATGTCCTCGGCCCAGTCGCGTCGGCGCACGATCCGCAGCGCGACCGCCAGCAGCCGCCCGGATGTCCGGCGGTACAGTTCCGCGAACGCACGCTGATCGCGCAGCGTGCAACGCGCCATGAGGTCATCGAGTCCGTCCATATGCCGCCGTGTTCCGGAATGAATACGGGCGCGAAGGCTATTCGGATGCAGGCAGGGAAAGCGCCTTCTGCCAGTGGACGTCCGTCACGCCGGCGCGCTGGTTGAGGATCCGGCACAGGACGAAGAGGAGGTCGGACAGTCGGTTCAGGTAGTGCTGCGGGTGCGGGGACACGGTCTCGGACTCCGCGAGCATGACCACCCGCCGCTCCGCACGCCGGCAAACCGTGCGGCACACATGGGCAAGCGCCGCAGGCCGCGATCCGCCGGGCAGGATGAACTCCTTGAGCGGCTCCAGCGTGTCGTTGTGCCGGTCCAGGGCGTTCTCCAGCCCTGTGACATGGGCCTCGGTGATGGCCTGATAGCCCGGAATGCTCAATTCGCCGCCGAGATCGAACAGATGATGCTGCACCGTGGTGAGGAGCAGGCGGATATCGTCGTCGATCGGCTCGCAAAGGAGCACGCCGACGGCACTGTTCAGTTCGTCGACCGCGCCCATGGCTTCCACGCGGGCGTCGGTCTTGGTGATGCGCGAGCCGTCGCCGAGGCCTGTGGTGCCGTCGTCGCCGGTGCGGGTGTAGATCTTGGATAAGCGGTTGCCCACGGATGTCGCCCTCGAATTGGATCGGCGGATTATGGGGGCACGGGGCAACCGAGTCGAACAGGCGGTCGCCGCTTTCAGCGATCCAGTTCTTCCAACTCGAGTTCAAGGTAGCGCTGCTGCACGTTCTTGCGGTGCAGGGAACCGTAGGCGCCCCAGCTGGAGAACGCGGGAAGGTCGGCGGCCTCGACGGCCTCCATGAGGCTCATGCCCTGCGCGTACAGGTGCCGAACATGGCCTTCGAGCGCCATCAGGTAATCCCGGGTGTGTGCCGCCCCGGCGGGCGCCATGGGCGGACCGTGTCCGGGGACGATCGTGGTGAGGGGCAGGGCGGCGAGGCGATCGATGGCCGTCACCCAGTCCCTGAGCCTGCCGTCCCGGAGTTCCGGAACGCGCCCGTTCGACAGCACGCCGCCGCTGAAGAGCACGCCCGTGGCGAGGTCCAGGACCATGAGGTCGCCCGGGGTGCTCGCCCAGCCCGGCGCCAGCAGTTCGAGGCGGCGCCCGCCGACCTCGATGGCCGTGTCGCCGTCCACCACGTCCTGGGGGATGATGAGTCGCGTGCCTGCCATCACGTCCTCGCCCAGGATCTGGCGGAGATTCGACAGGCAATGCTCGCATCGGGCGCGCATCAGGTCCGCGCTCTTGCGGTGACAAAGCAGCGACGCGCCTGCATCCGCGAAGGCAGTCGTGCCGTAAAGAAACTCCTGGACCGCATGCGTGAGGATCACGCGTTCCACGGGCAGTGCTGTCACCCTACGAATGGCCTCCAGCTGCGCAAGGCCATGCTCGTGCGAGACGCCGGTGTCGATCACGGCGACGCCACGCGGACCCACGATGAATCCGGCGTTGGCGATTCGACCCCGATTGGCAGCGTCGATGTCGCCGCCCGACCCGATGAACGCGTACACGCCGTCGGCAATTCGCACGGCCTCCAGCGGTTGTGCCACCGCCAGCATCGGCGCGAGCACGAGAAGGATCAGCCCGCACAGCCGGACGAGCGGGTTCGTCCACGGGAAGGGAGGCAGCAGCGTTGCACGTATCATCAGGGGCCGCAGGTTGCGGAACGGGAACAAGGGGAGATCGGGTGCTGAGCAGAGTCGGGAGTATCGCAATTCTGGTGTGGGCCTGGTTGAGTGGTGCCGCGGTTGCGGCGCCGCTGGACGATTTCGCGGTCGAGCCTGTGGCTCCCGGCCACTACGTCCACTTCGGCAGCCTCGACGAGCGGACGCCGGCCAACGTGGGTGACCAGGCCAACATCGGTTTCGTCGTCGGCGAACGATGCGTAGCCGTGATCGATCCCGGCGGTTCGCTGGCGGTGGGCAAGGCTCTGGCGGCGAGCATCCGCCGGACCACGGACAAGCCTGTGTGCTTCGTCGTCATCACGCATTTCCATCCGGATCATTTCTTCGGCGCCTCGGCCTTCGTCGCCCCCGGCGTCCAGATCATCACCCACGACGGGTACCGTCGAGCCCTGAATCAGCGGGCGCGGCCCTACCTCAACGCGCTGCAGCGCGATCTGGGCGACCTCGCACGCGGAAGCGACGTCGTTCAGCCGACCGTCACGGTGAAGTCGTCGCACACCATCGACCTTGGGGGCCGCGTCCTGCGTCTCGAAGCGTGGCCAGTGGCGCACACCGACAATGACCTGACGGTGTTCGACGAGTCCACGGGGACGCTCTGGCTGGGCGATCTGCTGTTCCACCAGCACACGCCGGTGGTCGACGGTTCCGTGCTGGGTTTCATTCAGGTGCTGGACACTCTGGCCACCCGACCGGTCAGTCGCTATGTCCCCGGACATGGCAGGACGGCGCTGCCCTGGCCGGACGGACTGGCGCAGGAACGCGCCTATCTCCAGCTGCTGGTGCGCGAGACTCGGGCGGCGCTCAAGGCGCGCAAGGGCCTCGAGGAAGCCGTGGACAGCGTGGGTCAGTCCGAGGCGTCGCAGTGGAGCAATTTCGAGTCTTTCCATCGCCGCAATGTGACGGCGACCTACACGGAACTGGAGTGGGAATAGCAGCGCTATACTGAGCCTTGAAGTCACGTATCAACGAGCAGGAGGAGTCGTCCATGTCATCCCCATTCATCCGTCGCCGCACCTTGCTGGCCGCTCTTGCGGGCATGCCCTTCGGTGCCGCTTTTGCCAACGAGAAGGCCGAACCCGATCCGGCGAAGAGCCAGTACTGGACGCCGATCCGGCAGATGATGTTCGGTGACCGCGAACTGCACGACGGCAAGGACGTGATCCGCCTCTATCTCAATACCCGCGCCGACGACGCGTCCACGGTGCCCGTCTCGGTGAAGGCCCAGATCGACCAGACCGAGTCGAGCTACATCAAGCAGATCTTCCTCATCGTCGAGCGCAATCCGTCGCCGGCTGCCGGACTGTTCCACTTCAGTCCTTACAGCGGACGGGCGCAACTGGAAACACGACTCCGGTTCGAGGACTTCAGCTTCGTCCGGGCCGTGGCCGAGATGAACGACGGCAAGCTCTGCATGGCCTCGCGATGGGTCAAGGCCGCCGGCGGCTGTTCCGCGCCCGGCGACCGGTTCCGCATTCCGCCCGAACTGGTCGGGCAGATGAAGTTCAAGTTCGTCGACGAGACGGTGGAGTACAACAAGCCGCAGCTGGTTCAGCTCATGATCCGGCACCCCAACGAATCCGCGCTTGCGTCGGACTTCGACGAGACCAAGACACCCCAGTTCGTACGCAGCGTGAAGGTGACCTACGACGGCAAGCCGGTCATGAGTGCGGAGGTGGATTTCTCCATCTCGGACAACCCGAGCTTCCGTTTCTTCTTCCTGCCCAAAGGCGCGGGCGAACTGCGTGCCGAGGTGGAGGATACCCACGACCGTCGCTATCTGCATCGCATGACCATCACCGAGGGGGTTCCGCTGCCCGCGGCCTGATCGCGAGCAAGCGCATCCCCGGCCGATCGGGGCATGACCTCGGGCCGGTCGGGGGATCCGAAGCCCCGCGCGCGGACATTGACCATGCGGGAGGAGTTCCGCACAATTGGGCGGTTTTCCAACTGCAAAGTGACTCGACACCCATGAAAACAACGCGCTTGGCGGCCCTGGCGGCCGCAGCGGCACTGTACGCCGTGGGGATGCCTGCCCAGGCCGCGGACGGCGACGCCGAAGCCGGCAAGAAAAAAACCCAGATGTGCGCCGGTTGTCACGGGCTGAAGGGGTTCCGCACCGCCTTTCCCGACGTCTACCACGTGCCCAAGCTGGGCGGCCAGAACGCCGGCTACATCGTGAGTGCCCTCAAGGCCTACAAGTCCGGCGAGCGGTCCCACCCGACCATGCGCGGCATTGCTGCGAGCCTCACCGATCAGGACATGGCCGACCTCGCCGCCTACTACGCGGCTCCCGGCAACTGACCGGACCGACACGGAATGATCTCCATGAAGACCAAGATCGTCGCAGCAGTGCTCATGTTTGCCGCCGCCCATGCCTGGGCGGGCGGAGACGCCGCCGCCGGTGCCAAGAAGGCGCAGGAAGTCTGTGCCGCATGCCACGGGGAAGCGGGCGCCAATCCCACGACGCCGGACTATCCCAAGCTTGCCGGCCAGCATGCGGACTACATCCGTCACGCGCTGCGCTCGTACCAGACCGGCAAGCGCAAGAATGCCATCATGGCCGGCATGGCCGCTGCGCTCAGCAAGCAGGAGATCGCTGACCTCGCGGCCTATTACTCCAGCCAGCAGTCGCTCGAGTACAAGTACCACCACTGAGTCCCGACAGGACCGCGCAGCGCAGCTGTGCGGTCCGTTGTCTTCTGCCCGACCCCGTCCGCTTCCTTTCGTGCCCGTCAGTCAGGCGGGTCCCGGTCCTTGCCTGCCTGGCTCCGGATGCAGTCCACATACGCGCTGGCATCCAGGCCAGTCCCGTGGCGCTGAGCCTTCCAGATCGTCTCCCCCAGACATTCCAGAATCGCGTGCTTCGCGTCGTGGGCGGAAGCCAGACGCCCTGACAACGCGTCGAACGCCGCCCGGATGCCGAAGGGCTGATCGACGGACAACTGTTCCTCAACGGCCAGATGCAGTGACAGGTGCAGAAAGGGGTTGGTGACGCCGCTTTCCGGCGACCAGTCCCGGTCGATGTGCCGTTCCCCGTCTTCCAGCAGCGGGTGATATTCCGGATGCTCCAGCAGCAGTCCCAGGGCCACCGTCTCCAGACCCTCCAGCGGATGCCCCGCCCGATGCTTGGCCCAGGTGTCGATGAAGAATCGGCGGACTTCGTCGCGGCTCGGATTGAACATGGTCATTTCGCCCGGCGCCGGCTGCTCGCCACGGGCGGTGCTGGCGCTTCTTCCGGCGTCTTTTCCTTGAAGTCGCACAGGTCTCGGATGACACAGCTTGGGCACGCGGGCTTTCTCGCGATGCACGTGTAGCGGCCATGCAGGATCAGCCAGTGATGGGCGTCCTGCCGATACCCCGCGGGCACGACCTTCAGAAGCCTGCGTTCGACGGCATCGACATCCTTGCCCGGAGCGAGGCCGGTCCGGTTCGATACCCGGAAGATGTGGGTGTCCACGGCGATGGTGGGCTCGCCGAACGCGGTGTTCAGAACCACGTTCGCCGTCTTGCGGCCAACGCCCGGCAGGGCTTCCAGGGATTCGCGATCCCGCGGAACCTCACCGCCGTGCTGCGCAAGCAGGATCTCGCACAGCGCGATCACGTTCTTCGCCTTGGTGCGGTAGAGACCGATGGTTCGGATGTATTCCTCCAGACCGGCCACGCCCAGGGCGGCGATGGCGGACGGTGTGCCGGCCACGGGAAAGAGTCGGGACGTCGCCTGGTTCACGCTCTTGTCCGTGGCCTGCGCGGACAGCACCACGGCGACCAGCAACTGGAACGGTGTCGCGTACTGCAGTTCCGTCGTCGGATGCGGGTTGGCTGCCTGCAGTCGCCGGAAGATCTCTTCGCGTTTCGCGTCGTTCATGCTGCCGGTTCCTGACTGCGCCGGGCGCGGGCTCGCGCGATGGCGGCTTCGACGACGGCACGCTTGCGCTGGGTGTCG
>CAZEDA010000087.1:0-10814 GCA_964510915.1 uncultured Rhodocyclaceae bacterium
GCATGGGCAAGACTTGCCCTCCCCCGCAAGCCCGGCGCAAGACGCAAGGCCTGACCCCGTATCCGTGCGGCATTGCCATGCCGCAACCAAGACCTGACCCCGAAGCCCGAAACACCCAACCCCTGAATCGCGCCGGTTGAACGCAACGATCATCGGCGGTGATTCAACGGCCTGCTAAGGCCCAAAAGTCAATCCCCTTCCAGACTCGGTGAGAGATCCCCCTTGAGAGCCGCCTAGTAACGAACAACCGCTACAGACAGGTCTTGATGCTCCACCTGAGAGGAGCGTGAATCCATGTCGATCCGCCCACAACATTGTCTTCTCTTCAGCATGTAGCTTCCCGTCGATGAACTTCCTGATGGAGATGTCGATATCAGCAGATCGAACCGTCAATTCCTCCAGCGAATGGACGCCAAGCCTTGATGAGTTGAGCGCAGTCATCTCATAACCGCCGCTGCTTACGACAGTGAGCACTTCTCCCGAAAGTGCGCCAAATCGATCAAGGTTGTCGGGAACCCTCAAGAAGAACACACTCGTCGTAGTGCTCCTCAAGTATTCCTGTTGAGCGAAGACACTTTTCCCCCCAAGTAGATATGCTCTCGCATGGAGTTCTGCGGCACGCGCTTCGGCTCTGGCAGCGCCAAGCACGAGTCCTTTATCAAGAAGAGATGCACTGCCCAGTTCCTCAAGGGATAGCCCGACAGCGCGACGGCTAAGCGACGCGCCCTCAATAGTAGGCAACGCAACGGCAACTGGGAACAGGAATTCTGTCGTCGTGAACGCCAAGTCAATCGTCAAGGCGAGAGCTTTCATCGAAAGAACGAAGTCGTCCCATTCCAGGTCTAAATCTGTCTGATAAACAAAATCGGGCAGGCTAGGAAGTTGCTCGTCTTGAACCTCCTGCGGTGGCAGTTGAATTGGTTTCGGGGAGTCGGGTGGGCCGGTATGGTCATCGGCATCCGAGAAGAATTCGATCAATGCCTGAAGGTCACGCTTTGTCGCTTCCCAGCTCCTCAAATGCCAAGGAGTGGGGTCCTCCGGTACTGGAAAACTGATCTTGTAGTTCTTCGTGGGCTGACGTCCGGTTCTGTCGAGATTGCTCACGGCGCATGCTGACGCATAGCCGAACAAGTTGATTCCACCCGCCAGTTCTTCAGGGTCGGCACTGACCCAGCGTGCCAATACTGGGCTGTAGAGCCGCGCCATGTGATAACTCAGCCCGTTCTCTTCGTCTCTTTCCATCCCTGTATACCGATACCGCTTCGCCGGTGCTCTCACTATCGAGTTGTTGTCTGTCACTCGGTGGGCACTCGTCCCATGCGGATGGAACTCCTCGTACGAAATCACCCGCGCCGCATGGTCTAGTTCCACCCCCACCGACCCCAGGTGGTTGCCATACTGGTAGCGCCAGCAGGTGGACTCGGAGAGTGATATGCCGTCAGTCCCCGGCTGGTCCTGCGCCTTCAGCACATCGTCCACCAGCAGCACCCGCTGTTCGCCTTCAAACAGGTGGTGCGACTCGATCTCCTCGACGACGGTGGCGTTCTTGATTCGCCGGTAGCGTTCGAATCCACCGAGGTAGATGCGCTCCTCCACCACGTTCTCGCGGTCGCGCTCGATGCGCTTGCGCGTGCGCTGCTTGCCGCTGTCGTACTGGTACCAGGCGTTGCCGCCGCCGCCCAGGTGGATGTGGCGGATCATGTCGCGGTGGTCCCAGTGCAGGTTGAACGCCTCACTGCTGGGCTTGAGGTTGAGCATGCTGCCGTGCGGGTCGTACCCGTACTCCACGCGCTCGCGGCCACGGGACCAGCTGGCGTTGCCCTCCCAGGTGCGCAGCAGGCGGTTGCTGTCCGGCGCTGTGGCGTAGTGGCGGGTCCAACTGCCTTGCCGGCGCTCCGGACCGTGCGCGACGTGGACCATGCGCTTGAAGTTGCCGACTGAGTCGTACACGTAGCGCTGCGTGTAGCGGCGCAGCGTGCTGTCGGTGGGCACCGGCCCGCGCGGCCATGGGCCTTCGGGGGTTCGCGGTGAGTGGAAGACACCCGCCTGTTCGCGCCCGCTGGCCTCGGTCAGGCGGTACAACGCATCGTAGGTGTAGTCGGACGTGGGCGAGACCTTCTGGTTGTCGAAGAACACGGTCTCCTGCGCGTCATCACGTATACGCGTGATGTTTCCGACCGGGTCGTAGGTGTAGTGGAGGTCCTGCACGCTGCGGATTCCGCGGCGGGTGAGCAGGCGGGTCAGGCGGAAGTTCTTAGGGTCATATACGTAGGCGGTAACTGTGCCGTTGTCCAGCACCATCTCGGTCTTCTGACCCCGGGCGTTGTAGCGGATCGACCGGATCGCCTGCGCGCTTCGCTGTGCGTCGGCGTGCGGCTGCACCAGGATGCGGCCCTGCCCGTCGGTACGGATGCGTGCGCGCACCTGCAGCCGCTCTGAGTGCAGGGCGCCGCGCTCGTTGTAGCTGGGTGTGTACACGGCGACTCGGTCGGCCGTGCCGGCGATCGAAGCCTCGTGCCAGTTGAAAAGCCGCCTCATGCGGCCCAGCGCATCGTGTTCGGTGATGTGGAAGAACGCCGTGGCTTCGAGCCTGGCGCTGCCGTCGGCATTCGTGAGGCTGCTCCAGTCGATGTTGCTGGCCCGGGCATCGCTGACCAGCCTGCGGCGCTGTACTTCCACAGGGCCAGCGAAGCTGCGGCGCAGCGTTTCCAGCAGGCCGCTCGGGTCGAAGTGCGCCACGAGCTGGCCATTGAGGTTGGCCCGATCGTCGGGCACGCCGTCCTGATAGCGATATCGCTCGAGCTGCACGCGCGGCTGCTCGACGAAAGGCCCCCCGGGCGACACGGCGTCGGGCGGTCTGGGACGGCTGAGCAACGTGAGCCACAGCGCCGTGGGGCGGTGAAGGGCATCGTGGTCTGTGTGGTACAGGCGATGTTCCTGCCACCAGGCGCCGGTGTCGTCCTGCCGGTCGTTCATGTCCCAGGCAAGCATCGGGTCGCCGGCGGCGTCGGCCAGCATCCAGCGGTCCCCGGCGTCCATGCTGTGCTGATGCAGCAGGTTGCCTGCGATGTCGTAGCAAGGAATGCAGGCCACACGCTGGCCGGTGGCGAGCGTGGTGTACGGTACCTCCGTGGGGTCTTCCGCACGCCGGGTGCGCTTGGGCGGCGTGACGTACTGCATGACCAGATTCCCGCGTGCGTCGCGGATCCACAGCGGCTTGCCCTCGGCGTCGAGCTTGGTAAACGTCAGGTGGAAACCATCTCGCCACTTCCCGCCGGCGTAGGGAAGACGGCCTTCAGCATCGCGCTCGCGGATGTGCGCAATGCTCACGACCTCGCGGCCGAGGCTGTCGAAGTGCACCTGGGCCGGAGTGCCGGCATGACGGGCGGCCATCCAGGCGGCGCGCTGATCGGGATCGGCCGAGACAAGACCATCCGCGCCGACACTCAGGCCTGCGGCTGGGTCCAGCCCGGTACGCGCTGCGTACCAGGGGCTCTCCATCACGGTGTCGCAGGCATCCCAGCTTTCGCTCCACCACGGTGTGAACACTGCACGGCTGAACGTGCCGTCGGGCATGTCGGTGCGCACCAGGCGGCCTGGCGCGTCGTAACGCATCGTCGTGCTTACGCCCTCTTCACGCGGCTCTTCGAACACGTGGCCGACACTGGAGAAATAGGGCTCGTACTGCCGCACGGGCTTGCCCTTGTTGTTGAGCACGGTCTTGCCGGAGGTGATCCAGCGCAGTGCCTTCGTAGGGTCGGCAGGGTCGGGTTCGGCCTGCACCTTCTTCAGCAGGGGCTGGCCGCTGCCATCGCTGTATTCGAAGGCCATCTGCACCGGTATCCACTGCGTTCGGTCTGCCGTGTCGAGGTTGGGCTGGTCGCGTTCGTGAGACTCGCGCTGGATGCCGAAGGCGCCGGGCGCGCTGGGTGGGCCGCCCGCGGTGGGTACGGCACCAAAGTGGTAGACGAAGCGCGTCGTGGCCTGGCCCAGCCATCGGCGCGCCAGCCGGCCATCCAGCGGCGCGGACTGGAAGAAGCGCGCCACGTCGTCGTCGGACGGGTTCAGCAGGTCGAAACCGAGTGACTGCACGGTGTCACCCGACTCGCCGGCCTGGGTGTCCACCTTGCCCCGGATGGCAGCGGCCACGGGCAGGCCGCGGATGTCGAAGGCCACTTCGCTGACGTTCTGGCTGATGTCGCGCAGGCGGAGCGGTGCCAGCACGCGGTGGTCGAAGGCCAGCACCTCGCTGGTGTTGCCCAGTGCGTCCGTGCTGGAGCGGACGTACAGGCCGTGGGCGCCGTACGCTAGCGTGGTGACGTTGCCGAACGGGTCGATGTAGCGGTCGGGGAGGTAGAAACGCGACGCGGCATCGGCCGCGAAGCCGGCGATGCCCGAGCGTTGCCACCACTGCTCCTCGCTGGGCGCCTCGGCGCCGAGCACGGCGCTGCCGGCCTGGTAGCCACTGGCTCGGAAGCCCGGCTCGGCCGTGGGCCAGACGCTGCCGCTGGCGCGGTCGAGCACGTGACGCGTGGGCGCGTCGAACCGCTGTTGCAGCACGTCGCGCAGCAGCGATTCGGTCAGCGCCAGCTTGTAGGTCTCGTACACCAGGCCGAGGCGGCCCGCCTGGGCCAAGGGCAGCGGGCCCGACAGGTCGTCGTGGAAGTAGCGCGTCACGACGTGCTCGACGAGGCGTTTCTGGGCTGGCGGGTTGAGGCCTTCGGCGGGCTGGTCCTGGTAGGCAATCTCGGCCACGGGTTCGGGCCCCTGCCACGGCGGCCGGGAGCTCAGCGCCAGGCGCCGGAGCTGCTGGGGGCTGAAGTAGCGGCCTGCCTGCGGCCGGATGCCCGTGAGTTCATAGGTGAGCACCTGGCACGGCGCCGGCAGGCGGTGCGTATCGAGCCGCGGCGCCAGCGGTGCGGTGAAGAGAGCCTCGGTGTAGCCGAGATGCAGTTCGCTCTGCACCGTGCGGATCAGCTGCACCTGCTCGGCCGGCAGGGCAGCGTCTTCGTGCCGGCCCCAGCGCGGGTACATGGCTGCGACCGACTGCTGCGGGCGGCCGAACTCGTCGAAGCGCAGATGGAGGTTGTGCGCCACGCGCGGGTCCGCAGTCGTCGCCGCCTTCAGGTCGAGTTCGTAGTGATAAGTGAGGGCCTCGCTCTCCAACGCCTGGAACACGGCGTGGGGGTTGGTGCCGCGCGGCTGCAGGCGACGGATGTGGCAGTTGTGGTGCGCGGCGGTGAACAGCCGAACCGGCACGTGCCTTCCGTGCTGGCGCAAGGCTTCGAGATCGAGTTCGTAGACCTCCTGGCGCAGCACCATGCCTTTGCAGGCGCGCATCGCCTCGCGCCACTCGTGGGCGTCCAGCCCGGACCCCCCGCCCGCATCGACTTCGGGTTGTGGCAACGTGCGCTCGGCAAACCCGCCAGCCGGGAAGCGCCCGGGGTGCCTGGCCGGGAAGTACTCGCGCTCGAACAGGCCCAGGATGCGTTGGCGGTCGTCGGCCGCGCCGGTGTGGTACCAGGTGACCGTCTTGACCGGCGGCTGGTAGAGCGTGGCGTCGTCGGTGACGTTCGGCCCCAGGCCGAAGCGCTCGATGTCGACGACCTCCACGCGACCAAAGCCGCGGAACTCGCGCTCGACACCGTCGAAGTGGCCGTGGTGATAGCTGGTGTGGGTGGTGAAGCTGGTCTGACGGTGGCGGTCGGACACGGTGACGCGGCTGACGCAGTGCACCGGGAAGGGCAGACGTGTCGCCCAGGGGGTGCCTGCAGCAAGGTCGTCAAGATAGAAGCGTGTGGAGGGCGTGTACTCGATCTCGGTGGTGGCACCCAGATGGTTGTCCACCTTCGTCAGCAGGTGTGGCTTGCCGTCGGCCATCAGCTCGACGTAGCGCACGGGGTTTGCGGCATCGGCCGGCAGGTGGGAGTTCCACACGAGGCACGCCGTGCCGTTGCCCAGGAGGTCGGTGACCTGCACGGCGCCGACGTTCTCGGTGGCCACGGGCAGCGGAATCAGCGTCGGGTTGCTGAGGCTGTTGCCGCTGCGGTTGAAGTACAGCTGCGCGCCGCCGCGGCCGAGGTAGAGGATGTCGGTGGGGCCGCTGCCATCGATGTCGGCCAGGCGGATGCGCTGCGGATCGAAGAGATCGGGGGCGTCGAAACGTGGCGCGTTCGCCAGCGTCACCTTGCGGCCGAAACGGCCATAGCCCTGGTTGGGCCAGTAGCAGACCTCGCCGTTGCGGATGCGGACCAGGTCGGTGAGGCCATCGCCGCACATGTCTGCCAGGAAGATGGTCTGCGTGCCGTCGTCGAACACGAGGCGCGGACCCGCCTCCTCGTCGGCGGCCGTGCGTTCGCGCCGCGCTTCGCCGAAGCCGTTCTCCTCCAGGGACGGATGCCATGTGAAGACCTCGTGCTCGGTGATCAGAGCGTCCGCATGGCCGTCCCCCGTGAGATCGAGAAAACGCAGGTTGGCATCCTGCCAATCGATGTTGGGCAGGCTGGCAAAGGGCACGTGCCGCTTCCAGCCCTGTTCGCGGTCACGCTCATGGAAGCCGGGGGTCGGGCCGCTGAAATCGACGAGGTCCACTTCCCCGTCGCCCGCAAGATCCATCAGCTGCTGTCGCCCCCCGGCCAGAGCGGCGACGGCAGGCACGGGGGCCACCACGCGTGTCGGTCCGAAACGACCATTGCCACGATTCGGCGCGAAGTGCCACGCGCCCGCCTGTTCGCAAAGCACACCGCTCATGCCCTCACCGTCGAGGTCGACCCACTGGTAGCCTGGGCCCTGAGTACCGACAGGCAGATTGGGCAGGTGCTGGGCGGCGAGACTTCGAACGGAGTTGCCGATCCGCGGACGGCTGTAGCTGAACTCGACCGGCGGCATGGCCCGCCACTCGTAGCCGGCGTCGGCAGGCGCACCCGGGCGCCGCTGGTAGCTTCGATGCGTGACCCGGCGCAGCACGGTGTAGCCCGGCTGGGCCGCATTCACACGCTCGGACGGTTCCTCGTAGTCGAAGTCGGTGGACCGGACGAGGCAGTTCGCTCCCACCTCCAGGTCATCCGGGAAGTGGTGGACCATCAGAACGCGACGGCACAGCCGCCAGGTGCGGACCTCGAAGCCGGCACGGTGATTGGAGAACGGGTCGGACCGCACGGCCCAGGTTCCGCGCGTTTCGATCGGGGATTGGCGTGCGCCCGCCAGCTGCGGGTACTCGCCATAGTCGAACAGCACTTCGAACATCCACTCGTCGGCAGCGCCAGGAGGATCGGGCCAGCCGGATCCGCTTTCGGCCCACGTGGGCTGGTAAGGATTGCGGTTGCCGTAAGTGATGCGATGCAGGTAGGTAGCCGCGTGGCGTGTCCGTGAGGGCCGGTTGGCCTCGAATACCCGCGTTCGGTCGACGCCGGCGCCGTCTTCCGGCTGGTAGTGGTACACGACGACGTTGCCCTTGTCGTCGTGCGTTTCACAAAGCAACCATTCGAAGATGCGGGCTGGCGCGCCGGGGTCGCGTACGCGGCTGACATCGCTGCGCCCGTACCACGAGGTGACGTTGTCCGCGCTCGTAACGCGCCAGAACATGTGAGCCGGGTCGGCCTTCGCACGCCAGCGCTCGATGCGTGCGAACAGACCTTCGACGCGCGGACGATAGCGGCGGATCAGATACTCGCGCCCGTACAAGGTGACGAGCCGATCGTCGATCCGTCTACCCTGCGAATCGAGTTCCGGAACCAGGTCTTCCGCGCCAGCCAGCAGAAACGTGTCGCTGTCCGAGTCGTCGAGATAGAGCGGCAGGCCCTTGTCGGTCTTGCGAGAGATGGAGGGAACTGAGATGGACCAGCCTTGACCGAAGGGACCCTGCCCGGCTCCGGAGTCGTAGCGCAACGAGAGTTGCGGCCCGAATCCGGCACGCCCCGGCGAGGTCGCTATCGGCACGGACATCGAGCCAGTACCGGTGACTGGATTGGCGGCGAACTTCTCGCCGATGCCCTTGATCGCACCGCCGCCCTTGGGCAAGGACATGGCCGGGGCCTGCGTGAGAAATCCTTCCCGGGCGGAATCCGCCGACGGAGACGTCCGATTGCCGTCGTTCCGCGGTTGAACATCCTGTCGCGAATTCGCGAAGGAAAAGCCCGCCGCAGGTTTTCCAGTCTCCCGTTGCACCGGCACCCTCCCAATGACTGAATGAGGTTGCAACAGCTGGTCCGATCTGGCGCCGGGCTTGCCGTGACGAAATGCTCGGTGAGCAAAGACCTGTCGTCAAGAGCCTGCAAACGAAAAGGCCGCGTTCGGGAGTTCCTCCCTCGTGCTCCCGCGTGATGTGGATTCATCTTCATGTCATATACCGTCATGTTGCGTAGCGTTTCTGATGACACCTCGACCAAATGCGCACGACTGAAGTCTTGCCGGGTCGACTTCCGACGGTAGGGCACGAAGGGAAGAGCATCATCTTCGGAGTGCAGTCGAACGTTCGCAGCAGCCGCGCGTGCAGAGCCGTGATCGGCAGTCCACATCGGGCACCGCTGGACGCGCAGTCCGACGAGGGCTGCGCCGGCAGGGCACCCGAAGGGGAGACGCTGCTGAAGGATGTCCACTGCCGTTGATGCAACCCGATCCTTCAAGGATCACGAGCAGTGCTTCGGGAAAAGCTGAGACTTGTGCCAGGGCCATGAACAAGGATCCCGACACGATCGCTTCCGACGGGACCGGTGGAGCAACGCACTGGTTACACGCAACCCACGCGAGTTGCAGCCAGTGCCAGTTTGATCCGGCAGTGGTGGCTTCGCTGTTCTCTGCAGCCTCGTTCGATCGGCCTGAGCCGTCGTGCCCGGCAGGCCAACAAGGTCGTGCAGACATCGCAGGGCGTGTGCGCGCGGGCCAGTCCCTCGGACGGATCACATTCCGCTACCACTCCGGTCATGGCGAGTGACGAGCGGACACTTGCGTCACTCATCCGCCGACAACGGACACTATCGCGGCTCCCGACACCCGGTGCATACGAGACACCGAGACTCAGCCCTTCCGGAGCCTGCCATGAACCCGACAGACGATTGCCCCGTGACGAACCCAGCCTGCTGCGATGCATCCGATTTCCGACCGGCGTCACCGCCAGCGGCGAAGTACCACCCAGGCCGTATCGGCGAGGTGGTGGAAGTCGACCCTGACCTTGTCGTCTGGATGCCGATGCGGGGCTGACGACTGACACTGAACGGGTCACGGTGGCTGGATTCGTTGTCCGACTTCCCGGATGGCACAGTTGCGGTTACATTCCGTAACCTATTACTCGGGCCCCGCCGGCAGCGGAAGGCTCTACCACCGCTCCCCTTCGCTCATGTCAGGAAAGCTCTTCATCGTCAGCGCGCCATCCGGCGCGGGCAAGACCAGTCTCGTGCGCGCCCTGCTCCATGCGGATGCCGGGGTGAAGCTGTCCGTCTCCTACACGACGAGGGCAGCGCGCAACGGCGAGAGCAACGGCAAGCACTACCACTTCGTCACGCGCGAGGTGTTCGAGGCCATGCGCGCCAACGGGGAGTTCCTGGAGTGTGCGGAGGTCCACGGCAACTTCTACGGGACGAGCCGGGCGTGGGTCGAGGAGCGCATGCAGGACGGCGCCGACATCCTGCTCGAGATCGACTGGCAGGGCGCCCTGCAGGTGAAGTCGATGATGCCGGAGGCCGTGGGCATCTTCATCCTGCCGCCGTCGATCGACACGCTGTCGCAGCGCCTCGCCCAGCGCGCGACCGATACGCCCGAGGTCATCGAGCGTCGAGTAGCTGCCGCGAAGGCCGAAATCGCCCATGTCTCGGACTTCGATTACGTTATACTTAACAAGGACTTCGAAGAGGCAGCCGGCGACCTGATCGCTGTTGTCCGCGCCGAACGCCTGCGGCTTGCTTCCCAGCTAGACCGCCATCGGGAACTCATCAACCGCATGAAGTGAGGAAAGCCATGGCACGTATCACCGTCGACGACGCTCTGCACCGCATCACCAACCGTTTCGAACTTACCCTCGCCGCCACTTTCCGCGCCCGCGAAATCGCCAACGGCGCCACGCCTCTGGTGGAAGCCAACAAGGACAAACCCACCGTCATCGCGTTGCGCGAGATCGCTCACGGGCTGATTGGCGCGGACGTCCTGCAACGAACCAAGCAGTGACCGATCCACGGAGCCGGTCCGTGATCGGCTCCGCTGCCTGACGGGGCACACTCCATGGGCAACATGTCGGAAGCGGATGTTCTGCTGCGCCAGGCTGCCGGCTACCTGAAGCCGGAGGACCTCGCGCAACTCGAATCCGCCTACCGCTTCAGCGCCCAGGCCCACGACGGGCAGTTCCGCAAGTCCGGCGAACCCTACGTCTCGCACCCGCTCGCGGTCGCCGAGATCCTCACGCAGTGGCATCTCGACCCGCAGGCGCTCACCGCCGCGCTGCTCCACGACGTGATGGAAGACACGGCGGTCACCAAGGCCGAGATCGCCGAGAAGTTCGGCAAGATGGTGGCCGAACTGGTCGACGGCGTCTCCAAGCTCGACCGCATCGAATTCGAAAGCCAGGAGCACGAGCAGGCGGAGAACTTCCGCAAGATGCTGCTCGCGATGACGCGCGATGTCCGCGTGATCCTCATCAAGCTCGCCGACCGGCTGCACAACATGCGCACGCTCGACGTGATGCAGCCGAAGAAGCGCGCGCGCATCGCCCGCGAGACGATCGACATCTACGCGCCCATTGCCAACCGCCTCGGACTGAACGGCCTCTTCCAGGAATTGCAGGAGCTCTCGTTCCGGCATCTGTTCCCGACGCGCTACAAGGTGCT
>CAZEDA010000088.1:0-10707 GCA_964510915.1 uncultured Rhodocyclaceae bacterium
GTGACCTGCGGCGCCTGACTGGCGAACGGGTCGCCGATGTCCGTGATGTCGATGACGACCTTGGGTTCGTTCCCGGTCTGGATGAGACCGAAGGACGGGTTGAGATCCACCGCGAACTCGAGGTTGCCGCTGCCGTCGACCGTCGGCGCATCGATCAGGGTGTCGATGTCGGACAGTCCTTCCAGCAGTTCCTTGAGGGTGATGCGGCCGTCCGCGCGGCTCGTGCCCGGGTCCTGCAGGGCGAGCGTGATGTCTCCCTGGATCTGCCCGTCACCGGTCAGCTTGACGCCGACGAAGCCGAAGCGGGCGCCGAGTTCCACGCCATCGCCAGGCGTCTCGATGTTGAAGCCGGCACGCGCGTGGGCGTTCTCGATGAACAGGCGGTCCAGCGTGTCGATGCCGCCCAGCGGCGCGCTGTCGATGATGAAGTCGCGCACTTCATCCGGATCGTTGGGGTCGACGACATCGGACCCCAGGATGCCGAGCAGGCTCGCGGCGTTGGAGCCGATGGCGTTCTCGACGCGGAAGACCGTGTTGCCGCTGCCGGTGGTGTCACGCAGGCGCAGCCGCGAGTTGTTGTCGGTGAACTCCACCTGCACGCGGTTTCCGGTCTGGCCCTGGATGGCGCCGATGACATCCCCGAGCGTGGCGCCCGTATCCAGCGCATCGAAGGACACGGAGCGGCGCACACCGTCCCGGGTGGTGATGATGATGTCTGCCGTCGACGCGGAGTTCGTGGTGGCGAGGCCGAGTTCCGTCACGGCAACACTGCCGGCCGCGGCCGTGATGTCGAATGAAGCTGCACCTGGCACCTTCGACGAGAAGATGAGGCGCCGGCCTTCCGAGCCGACGACGACCTTGTCCTTCAGGACCTTGACACCGCCCACCTCGACGTTGTCGATGGCCTTCTGCACGTCGAACACGACATCCAGGATGCTGTTGTTGCCCGCGGCCTCGGACCTCGGCACCGTGACCGTCACGGGGCTGCCGTTGTTCACGCCGTCGAGAATCACGTTGAACGTGGCGTCGGCACTGAGACGGCCGGGCCGGCCGACGAGCACGTTCGTCGCCCGGATGCGGGTCTGGCCCTCGACGGTCTCTGCGGTCTGGTTGTTCCCGAACCCGAGCTGGGACGCGGCACCGTTGGCCGACTTGTAGGTGAAGGCCGTCACGCCGCCCTTGCCCACGAGCACAAGACGGTTCTCGAGCGTGACCACACCGGTTTCCTCGTTCCGCAGCGCTCCCTGCGCGACGCCGATCTGGGCCGACACGCCAGCGGTCGCCAGCGCGGCCGTCACATCGGCCATCAGGTCGTCGATGGTCTGGTTGTTGGCCGTGGCGGACTGCGTCACGGTGACGAGCACGTCCTCGGTGGCGTCGCCGATCCGCAGCTTGAACTGCGCATCGCCCGTGAGCTGGCCATAGCTCAGCTTCACGTCGTTCGGCGCGGCGATGACGCGGTCCTTGCTGAAGGTGATCGCACCGCCCTTGAGGCTGGCGAGCGTCGTGCCGTTCGAGAGGCTGACGTAGCCCTCCTCGCCCAGGTAGATGCCCAGCCGGATGCCCAGCTCGCCGTCGGCGGTGAGCTCGAGGTCGCCGTCACCGGTGATGTCGGCGATGTCGCCGAGATCGATGTTGAAGTCGAGCGGCACGTCCACCTTGGCGAACGTGCGCTGCAGCAGCAGGTCGACGATCAGCGATTCGCTCGCCGCGTCATAGCGGATGTTGTCGCTGTCCTGCAGGCCGAGGATCGCCTTCAGCGCATTGGCCATGCCCTGCGCCGTCGTGAAGGTCGGGTTGTTGTCCTTGTCGACGAGCTTGGCCGTGTCGTCCTCGAGCTTGTCCTCGGTGCCGTTGTCGTCGTACATCAGCGCCTTCTGGATGAGGTCGCCGAGTTCCAGCGCGCCGCGAACGACATCGCCCACGAGCGGGATGTCGACACTGAAGGCGTCGGTGTTCTTGAGGTCGGACAGCCAGCCTGTGATCTGCGCGAGCAGGCTCACGAAGGTGCCGGCGTCCATGTTGTTGAAACGCGAGAGATCGGTGAGGGACGCCGGGATGTTGACGGCAATGGTGCCGGTGTCGCTCAGGTCTGCCCAGTCGAGGGTGATGGCGTTGGCCGGATTCGCGGCGAGACCGATGAACGGCGCGCTGATCGGCAGCACCACGGTGCCCGACCCGCTGAAGGCGAGGCTCGCCGTACCCAGGGCGTCGACCAGCTCGTCGAAGTCGATGCGGCCGTTGGCATTGCCGGCAGGCGGCTCCGCGAGCGACAGCGTGAACGTCGGATTGGCTGTGATGCTGCCGTCGACCACCGCCACGCCGAGGAAGCCGAAGCGGGCATTGGCGTCGAGGTTCTCGGCCGTCAGGATGATTTCCGCACTGGCCTGCGGATCGCGGATGAACATCCACGAGCCGGGATCGCTCGGCGTCGCAAGGAGGTTGTCGAAGTCGATGCCGACCTTGACGTCGAAGCCGAACTCCCCGGTGATGGACGCGTCCGAAGAGAAGCTGAGATCGGCGAGCCCCGCCTCGAGGTCGAACCCGAGGTCGAGCGCGTTCGCCGAGAACAGCTGCTCCGTGAAGGAGAGATCCCAGGTGAGTTCCTTCGTCGCGACGTTGAAGTCGAGCCCGAGCGCGGACGGACTGATCCCCAGTTCATCCGCGAGGTTGGCGATGAGTTCCTGGATGGACCCGAAGCGGACCTGACCCGAGGCGGTGCTGATCGGGTCGATGATGTTGCGCTGGATGTAGTCGGCCACCGCCACGATCTGGTCCAGCGTGTCGGCGAGCAGCGGCACTTCCTTGCCGTTGAAGGTGAGGGAGAGGTCCGAGAGCGAGCGGATCTGATCCAGCACCTGCTGCGCATCGACCCGCAGGAAGTCGATGAGCGTCTGCGCCGCCCCGGCGCTGGCCGTGAGGCCCACCGTGGACGGATTCCTGATGTCCGCCCAGTTGAACGTGACATTCGCCGCACCGAGGTCGAAGGGCGCGTCGTCACCGGGGAGGACGGCAGCGACACGTGCGTCCACCGTGAGCGAGATGTCGTCGGCCGCGGAGCCCGCGATCACGAAGTCGAGGGCATTGCCCAGTGCCGTCGGGCTGCCGATGGCTTCATCCAGGTCCAGGATGCGCAGCCGGTTGTCGCCACCCGCGTTGTCCTTCAGGACGAGGTCGAGGCGCAGGGACGGGTCCACGGTCAGCGACGCATCCGCGAGAGTGACATCCAGGAAACCCACCCGGCCGCCGGCCGAGAGATCGCCCAGGATGTCGATGTCGCGCACCGTCATGCGGGTGTTGCCGCTCGACGTGTCGACATAGAAGCCGTTGGCATCGACGCCGAACACCACCCGCAGGGTGACTTCGGCACCGATGCGAAGATCGCCGCCCAGATCGATCACGCCACCCAGCTGCTGGGTGAGGATGTCGAGATCCGCCTGACCCTCGATCCGACGCACGATGGTCGCGTCGAACCGGGTATCCCCGGCGGCCGACGTGAGCGTGACATTGCCGGCAACCGTATCGAGGGCATCGAGCTTCTGACGCAGTTCCGCCGCGGTCATCCCGGCGATGGAACCGATGCTGAAGCCGTTGGGCCCTTCCTCGACGAGGCGACGGAATCCGGCAAGCACGGCGTCGGCGAGCGGGTTGCCGGCGGTCGGGTCGCCGGGCGCAGCGGAACCGTCACTGGCGGGATCCCCACCTGACGTGCCGCGACCCTGCAGCGCGCGCGGCAGGGAATTGCCCACCAGCGCGAGTTCGTCCCATGAGCCCGCCGCAGTGGCATCCAGAATGTTGAACAGATAGTCGAGGCCGAAGCCGAACTTCTCGCCGTCGGTGGCGGCCTGCAGGTTGTCGACGACATTGCCGGCCGTCACGCTCTCGTAGGTGACGGTCTGGACTCCAGCGGCACGCGCGTCGAACACCTTGAGGGTGGTCCGGGCGCCGTTCACGGTGGACGTCTTGCTCTCGATGCCGCGCCCCTCGAACACGATGCGATCCCCTGCCCCGTCACCGCCGTCGAAGAAGATGCCGTCGCGCATCGTGAGCGGTCCGTTCGCGCTGTCGATGGTGAGCGTGTCGTTGCCGCCGCCGCCGAACACCTCGATTTTCTGGAGCGTGTCGATCGATGCCGTGTAGACGCGATCCCCCAGCAGACCCACGCGCACTTCGACCAGCGAGGCGTTGGTCTCGCTGCGCTTGATGAGGATCTCGTCGTCGCCGGTCCCGCCGTCGATGCGCAACGTGGCGGGCGTGGCCAGGAACGAGTCGGCGCTGCCGACGGTCCAGGCGCCGCGCCCCTGCGTACCCGCGAGGAGCACGTCGTCCCGCGCGATGCTGCGCGGGTTGTCGAACTGCGCCGCATCGCGCTCGGTCAGGTCCAGGTCGAAGACGAGAGCATTCGGAAGGCCGTTGCCGAACTCCGTCCAGAAGCCGCCCGGCGCGGGATCGATCGCCCGGTACACGCCGGCCGCGCCACCGGCGAGCACGACCAGGTGACCGTTCATGCGCGTGATCTCGAGGCTGCGCAGGTCCGGGTTCACCATGGTCGGGGAAATCAGCACCCAGTCGTTGGGTGCGTTCCGGCGCCAGACGCCGTTGTCAGTGGCGGCGTAGAGGATGTCGTGATTCGCGGGGTCCGCGGCGAGATCCCGGATCTCGTTCACGAAGCCGATGCGCTCCTGTAAGAAGTCCGCCGCGACACCCGTCCTCGCGGTGCGGATGAGGACCTCGTTGCCGCGCGCGGCGGCCAGGAAGTCGGCATTGGGCGTGCCGTTCTTCACGCCACCGGCCACGATCGCGCTGTAGAACTGGTCATTGCCCGCGCCCGCCACGGGCGTGGGCGCGCGCTGGATCGTTTCGAGCCCGTCGTACACGGGCGCCACGGCCGTGCCGAGGTTGCGGCTCTCGTACAGCCTGCCCATGCCGAGCGCCATCCGGGAAGGATCGACGCTGTTGACCGTGAAGGGCCACTTCGTGAAATCGGTGACCCGACCGGGATCGTTGCCCGAAAGACCCGTGAACCGACGGGTGGCTGTGAGCGTGCCGGTGCCGGCGTCCGTGAAGGCGAGCGGCGCGCCGCCGTTGGTGGTCGAGAGCTGGAAGGTGTTGGGGCCTGCTCCGTTGACGTTGATGACGGAGTAGCTGCGGAAACCGGCAATGCCGGTCGGGTGGGCGCCCGTGCTGTCGATCCACACCACGTCGCCGTTCGCGAGGGTGTGGGCTGCCGTGCCGGTGAGCACACCCGTGACCGGGTTCGCCGTGAAGTTCACGCGGTCGGCGGCGGAAGCCGACAGACCCACGAGATGATCGGAACCCGCGATCATCTGGCCGTTCGCGTCGAACAGACGCGTGCCCAGGGTGTCGACGCCGTTCGACATCGTGAAGCGCCGCACCTGCTCGAAAGCGGCATCGGCGTCGGTGTTCACCGGCACGACCGC
The DNA here is from genome assembly GCA_964510915.1 of uncultured Rhodocyclaceae bacterium. Taxonomy (GTDB): domain Bacteria; phylum Pseudomonadota; class Gammaproteobacteria; order Burkholderiales. Next base: position 5,442 of record CAZEDA010000088.1, read on the forward strand.
GGCGGTATTGCCGTCACCCGGGCGGCGGAAGATCACGACTTCGTTCCAGTCGAAGCGTTCGTCGGCTTCGTCCGTGACGCCGTCACCGTCGTCGTCCACGCCGTTGTTCGGCGAGGGCTGTTCCGCCACGCCGTTGTCCTGCGTGCCGCCGAACACGACATTGTTGAGCGGGTCGTAGGCGACCCCGAGGAACTCGATGGCCCGGATGTCGCGATTGAGCACGGTCCACGCGCTGGCTTCGAGCGTACGGGTGGAAGTGCCGATCAGGCCGGCGGGCAGCACGTCGCCCGCGGACAGCGTCATCGCCTGCGGCGTCACGGTCTGGATCGTGAACTGTCCCCACGTGAGGTTGCCGAGGGTTTCGGGGCCGGACGCATTGCGGATCGACAGGCGCATCCCGGCCTGGAAGCCGTCCGTGACGAAGCTGCCGCTCGCCACCGTGCGGGTGATCGTCGCCTGCGCGCCGTTCGCGAAGGTGAACGGGCCGCTGACATTGACGGGCGCCGTGGTTGCCGGATTCGGTAGCCGGTACAGGCCGCCGTCGTCGCTTTGCAGCAGACGCCCCTGCGCATCGAACGTGAAGACCCGCGTGTCCGGGTGGGCCCCGGTCGGCTGGAATGCCCGCCAGACCTGACCATTGGCGCCCGGGCGGTTGTCCCACCAGAACAGGTTGGTGGACAGGCGTGCGGTATCGCCGCCGATGAAGACGTTGCCGGCCGCATCCGCGGCCATGCCGAAATTGCGCAAGCCCTGTCCGCCGACGTGCACCTGCGGCTGCGCTCCGGAAGGCGTGGACGGAATCGCGATCTCGCCACGCAGGTTGATGCCGGCGGCAGGCGCGGGCTCGGCCACGAAGGCCGCGGGCGGGGGCGTCGTGAGACGCAGCGTGAGCGTGGTGGCCGTCGCTGCCGTGACGAAGTAGGCGCCGTTGTTGTTGACCGTCCCCGTCATGCGCACGAGGTGTCCGGGCATCAGGCCGTCTGCACCCCAGGTTCCCGCACCGGCGGGGCGAGCCACGGTGATGACGCCCGGCGCGCCGCCGGCAGCGATGGTGAGCGTCGGGTTGCCGGTGATCTGCGCCTGAGTCTGCAGGACCTGGCGGATGGAGACACCCGCGAGGCCGACGGCCGCCGTGACGTTGGATTGCGCATCCAGCGTGAGAGTGCTCGGGGTCACGGACCTCACGTGGTAGAAGGCGTTGTTGCCTCCGCCCACCAGGGAGATGACACGACCCGGCAAGAACCCTTCGGTCAGGAAGCTGCCACCGTCGTTGCGCACAATGGTCGGAATGGCCCCGGCATTGATGTCCACCGTCTGCGTGGCCGAGGCGGCGACGAAGTTCATCACCACGTCCTCGGTATACAACGGGTTGCGCGGGGCCGGACTGGTGCCCACGAGATTCCAGTTGGCGCCGGCAGGCGCCTTGCTCCAGATGCCGAGCAGCCAGTCCGTCTTGCCGATAAGCGCCGCATACACCGGATTGGCGGCGGAGGTGTTGTCATTGCGGACCGTGAGAACGATCCGCGCGGCCCCGGCCGGGCCTTCCTCGACGTTGTCGACGCCGCCTTCGGCGTCGTTGTCCGCGCCGTCCGTGTTCGCCCCGAGGTTCCCGTTGATGAGGTTCCAGGTCTGGCCGGCGTTGTCCGACTGGTAGACCCCGCCGCCCACCACGCCCGCGTACAGCCGGGAGAGGTTGCCCGGGTCCTGGACGATCGACGTGACGGAACTCACCGGGAACGAGTACCCCGACGGCGTGGCCGGCGCGGGAACGATTTCATTCTTGGTGAAGGTGAGACCGCCGTCCGTGCTGCGGAAGATGCCGCCTGCACGTGCCACGCGTGTCTGGGTCGCGCCGGCGGCATCGCGCTCGGTTACGGCGTTGGCGATGGTGCCGACGACCACGACATCCTGTCCGCCCACCCGTGTCGCCACGATCGAGGCAATGGGCAGGCCGGCCATGTCGGTCGGCGTCACGAGCTGCCAAGTGACACCGCCGTTCGTGGAGCGCATCAGGCCGACGGATTGTCCGCCCGTGTAGAAGTTGCTGAACTGCCCCGTGCCCGCGAAGACCACCAGCTTTTCCGGGGGCGTCGCTGCCGTCACGAGGTTGCCCTCGTTGTCGTGGGTGCTTACGGCCAGCGCACCGATCGCCAGGGACGGGAACTGGTCGGTCGTGGTGGACCAGGTCACCCCGCCGTCGAGGGAGCGCCACACACCGCCGTTCACGGTGCCCGCAAACAGGACGTTGGCGTTGAAGGGATGATCGGCAACGGCCTGAATGGCGCCGGCCCAGGGCTGCCCGCGGAACCGCGGGAAGCCTGCGGCATTGTCGATGCCCCCCGGGCCCTGCTCGGTCCAGTCCGGGATGCCATTGGCCGTGAGCGTGAATTCGGCGCCGGTCACGGTCTCGACATTGCGCAGTTCCGCGACCGAACCGGTGCCGTCCACCAGCAGGATCGAACCGTCGGAGCGACGGATGGCACTCATTCCCACCGCGCGCCCGCTCACGTCGACGGTGTCGGCGCCTGCGCCGCCATCGATGACGAACCGGCTCGTGAACAGCACGGAGTCGAGCCGGATGACGTCGTCGCCACCGGCCGCGTTGAAGCTGAACGTCTGGGTCGGTTCGCGGACCGTGTGGTCCTCGAAGGTGCCGTTGACGCTGTCGATGAGGATGCGACCGGCGGTCGGGGCATCGGTGATGCGGAAGTTGTCCACGCCGTTGGTGGCGAGGTTGAGCACCTTCTCGGGCGCGACCGTTTCGTCCGGCAGGGGCTCCATGCCGCGGTAGGCAACGGTCTGGTTGTCCAGTTGCACGGTGCCGGAGTCCGGACCGGTCGCCGTGAAGATGACGATGCCCACCTGCCGTTCGGCGATGACGAGGGAGTCGAACCCGCCGGCGCCGCCGTCGATCACGCCGCTCACCGAGCCCTGAGGCCCGAGGATGAAGGTCTCGCGATCGTTGGCACTGCCGACCACATCGCCGCCGACAGCGCCGGTGATGGTCCAGACCTTTTCGGGGGTGCCGGTCCAGGCGGGCGGGGTGACGATCCCGGGGCTCACCGAGGCCGGGCCCGGGTTCGTGCTCACCTGGATCACGGTGCCTTCGGCCGCGGTTTCCGCGGCGCGGAGGGCATCCGGTACGCCGGCTCCCGGGAGGTCCGCGGAGAGCAGCATCCGGGGCTCGAGCGCCTCGAACAGGGCCTTGCGGCGGAACGGGACAGGGACTGAGCGCACCGAGCGCGAGGCAGGGACACGCAACAGACGAGTGAAGGTCGGACGCCGGACCATGATGAACCACCCCTTTCTGCCGCCGGAGCGGCAATGGCCAAATAGCCGGGGTGGCCGGGGCACGACGCGGGATCGGCGGCACACAGCGATGACGTGGGACGCGGTCGCGGGTCGAGCCGCCGGACGAGCCCGGCGAACGCCTCCCGGACTCTCCCAAACGGGGGCCGGAAGTTCGACAGCGCAACCGAAGACCGTGCGCAAGTGGGAAAGCGCGGACGCGGTGCGTCCTTTGCTTCCCCCGGTCAGATATTCGTGTTGTTATAGCGCGAGGTTGTTGGAAGCCGGCTGTCGCCGGCACAAGGTCTCCTCACGTCTTGGGTCAAAAAATACTCCCGCCTCCGGGCTTTGTCCACCTTCGCGCGATGACATCACCGATCGGTTACAAGTTTCGGATTTTCTTGACTTTACTTTGCCCTGACCTGCCAGCAGAATCCTTTGTCGGCGACCTCCGGCTCCGGCGCGTTGTCCGATGAAAACCTAACCGCGATTCATGACCTCCAGAACCCTCGTCCCCGCCTTCCTGGCCTGCGCGCTGTCCGTTCCCGCGTGGGTCTCCGCTTCCGAATACGACTGCCTGATCGAGGCGCGTCAGACCGTGGAGATCCGCAGCCCCGTCGAAGGCCTCATCGACCAGGTTCACGTCAAGCGGGGAGACACCGTGCGAAAGGGCCAGGTCCTCGTCACGCTGGAATCCGGTGCCGAGCGCGCCGCGGCGGACCTCGCCCGGTCCAAGGCGACGATGGAAGGCTCCCTGAAGGCCGCGGAATCCCGGCTGGACTTCGCCCGCAAGAAGGAAGAGCGCACCCTGGAGCTGTTCAAGCAGAACTTCGTGTCGGCCGGCGCCCTCGACGAGGCGCGGACCCAGCGCGAACTTGCCGAGTCCGAACTGCGGGAGGCCCGGGAGAACCGCCGCCTCAACGAACTGGAGCTGAAGCGCTCCGAAGAGGTCGTGAAGCTCCGGACGATCCGCAGCCCGTTCGACGGCGTGGTGGTGGAGCGCTACCAGTCCCCCGGCGAGTTCGCGAGCACCAACGTGAAGAACCCCATCATCAAGATCGCCGAAGTGAACCCGCTCCACGTGGAAGTGGTGATTCCCGCCAACCAGTTCGGGAAGATCCGCAAGGGGGTGGTGGCGAGTGTCCGGCCGGAAGCCCCGAACGGCGTCTTCAAGGCCACCGTCACCACGGTCGACACCGTGATGGACGCCGCGAGCGGCACCTTCGGTGTGCGCCTCGAACTCCCCAACCCCGGCTTCCAGATCCCCGCCGGGGCCAAGTGCAAGATCACCTTCGGCGGCAAGTAGTCGCCACCCTCCTCGGCGCGGTCGTCGCCGGGGTTCTCCCGGCCGCGGCGTGGGCCCAGCAGAATCAGGCGCGCCTGACCGCCGAAGTGCCGCCGGGCAAGTTCAAGACCCTGCGCCTTCGCAACGTCCCGGCGGAGGCCCAGGTGGCCCTCGCCGTGAAGTCCTCCTCCCGGATCGTCCTGTCCGTTCTCAACGAAGAGGACGCCCGGCGCTTTCCCCAGGTGCAGGAGGCCATCCTGACCGCCCCCGTCGAACAGGCAATGAGTTTTGCCGTGACCATCCCGACGGCCGGCAACTACTACGTGGTGTTCGACAACACCAAGGGGACGGAGACCGCAAAGGTCCAGATGGCGCTCCGCGCCGCTCGCGGCGCCCGGCCCCAGACGCCGGGGTCTCCCACCCCCGCTCCGGAACCGGAAGACCGGCCCTCGCCTTTGAGGAAGCAGCCGGGGATGCATGACATGTAGGGGTTGGGTTGTGAGGACGTGCAGATGTGAAGGCGTGAAGGGGGATGAAATCATCCACCGAGTCAGGCCGTCCGGCCTGCGAGCGCAGCGATTTCCGTAGCCCGGACTCTGTCCGGGAATCCAGTTGCAATGTCGACAAATCAACCACCGCCCCGGGCGGAGCCCGGGCTACACGCCCGGCGGCGCGCCGCGCCACCCTTCACCC
>CAZEDA010000089.1:0-6656 GCA_964510915.1 uncultured Rhodocyclaceae bacterium
GCCGGGCGAGCACGTACTTGGTGTTGAAGATGTTGAGGCCCTTGTTCTCCATCGCCCCCATGTTGAAGTCGCCCACGGCGACGATCATGAAGCGGTCGAGATCCATCTCCAGCCCGAACACTTCCTCGTCCCAGCGCATGGACTTCTTCAGCGCTTCCATCGCGAAGTCGGCCTGGTCCAGCTTGCCGGGCTCCACGTAGACGCCCAGGGCGACCGTGCGGCCGGAGTGCGTGACGAACGTGCTCTCCAGCAGGTCGAGGCGGGCGGCCACCATCGCGAACAGATAGCACGGCTTGGGGAACGGATCTTCCCAGCGGGCGAAGTGCCGGCCGCCAGGCTCGTCGCCCTGGTCGACGAGATTGCCGTTCGACAGGAGATGGGGAAAGGTGGCCCGGTCCGCGTGCATCGTGGTGGTGTACCGGGCCATGACGTCCGGGCGGTCCGGAAACCAGGTGATGCGGCGGAAGCCCTCGGCCTCGCACTGGGAGAACAGGCCGTTGCTGGAGGCGAAGAAGCCCATCAGCTTGGTGTTGCCGTAGGGGTCGAGCCGCGTGAGCGTCTCCAGGACGAAGCTGTCCGGAACGACGGGGATCGTCAGATGCTCGGCAGTCACCGAGAACTCGTGCGCGCCCAGCGGGCGCCCGTCGATCGCGACCGAGACCAGTTCCAGTTCATCACCGTCGAGTTCCAGAGCCGCCGCGCGCGAGGCAGAATCCGGGTTGCGACGGACCTGCAGGCGGGCACGCACGAGGGCGTGGTCGTCGCGGATGTCCACGTCGAGTTCCACGGTGTCGACGAGAAAATGCGGTGGCGTATAGTCTGCGAGGCGGACGAGAGTGGGCGCTGGGTCACGCATGGGGGAGCGGGTTCCGGATATGAACGACAAGTTGAACGACACGGGTCAGACTGCTCTGGCACCGGAAGGTTTTGCGGTATCTCGAAGAGCGGTCCTCCAACTGGCGCCGTATTCTCGCATTGCGGCGCTGCAACGGGTGGTTTCCCGTCGCGCGCTTCCGCCGGTGCTGCTGCCCTGGCGTGCCGGTGCCGCTGTCGCGCTGGCGTCCTTCGCGGTTGCAGTCGGGGGGTGCGGTGCGACGGAAGAGTCGGCCTCGGCGAAGGTGGTCTCCCATGGCATCTACCGGGTGACGGGGGTGACGGTCGCCGATGGGGCAGTCGACGCAGCCGGCAGGCCCGTTCGCGCCTCCGGGGCCGAGCTGGAGCAGGCCACGGAGGCCATCCCCGCCCGCATCGGCGGCAACTTCGGTTTCGAGTATCAGATCTCGGGCCTCCCCCGGGATCGGTCGGTTTCGCTCGAACTCATTGCCCGGCACCCGCCCATCCGTGGCGCCGACGGCAGCACCCGCACGGAGTCCCGAGGCACGATGCCCATCCGCACCGCCACGGGCAGCTATCACAACGTGTTCCTGTACCGCTTCGACACGCCGTCGGATCTCGCCCCTGGCGGCTGGACGCTGCAGGTGTCCGTCGGCGGGCGCGTGCTCGCGGAGCGGGCCTTCCAGGTTTCGCAGGCCTCCCAATGAACGCGCAGGCGGGCGGCCGCGGTCTGCTCCAGTGGCAATCTGACCCATGTCAAATCCGCGAGCCCGGAATTCCCGTCCAATGGTGTGACGGCCGGGTTCCGTCGGCCCCGAATCCTTGCAAGAGACTCCCGCTCCCATGAATCCCGCTCCCGACGTCAAGGCCTTCTTCGATCCCGCCACCTGGACCCTCTCGTATGTCGCGTGGGATCCCGCCACGCGGGATGCCGTCGCGATCGACACCGTCCTCGACTATGACCCGGCGGCATCGCGAATCCACACGGCCGGCGTCGATGCCATGGCGGCGTTCGTCCGCAGCGAAAAGCTGAGGCTGTGGTGGATCCTGGACACCCACGCCCATGCGGACCATCTGACTGGCGCGCGTGCGCTGCAGCAGCGGTTTCCCGAGGCGAAGGTGGCCATCGGCGCCGGGATCCGCGACGTGCAGAGGGTGTTCGCGCGCGTGCTCAATCTCGGCGAGACCTTCTCGGCGGACGGGCATCAGTTCGACCGCCTGCTCGAAGCGGGCGAAACCATCGAAGCGGGGTCGCTGCGCATCAGGGTGATCGCAACGCCCGGTCATACGCCCGCCTGCGTCTGCTATCTCGTCGGCGATGCGGTCTTCACGGGGGACACGCTGTTCATGCCCGACTACGGCGTGGGACGGTGCGATTTCCCTGCAGGCAGCGCCGAGGCTCTCTACGACTCCATCACCGGCCAGCTCTACTCGCTGCCCGATGCGACGCGCGTGTTCGTCGGGCACGATTACCAGCCCGGCGGGCGGGACGTGCTGTGGGAGACCACCATCGGCGAGGAGAAGCGGCAGAACGTGCAGCTGCAGGCGGACACCGGTCGCGACGCCTTCGTGTCCTTCCGCAAGGCGCGGGACCAGCGCCTCGGCGCGCCGCGCCTGCTGTTCCCGAGCGTGCAGTTCAACATCAACGGCGGGCGCCTGCCGGATCCGGAGAGCAACGGCACCGCCTATCTGAAGATTCCGATCCGCGCCTGACCGGCGCGCGGGTCACGATGCCCTGGCGAGTTCCGCCGGTCGGAGCGAGTCCAGCAGCTTCTGCAGATCCGTGAGGGACAGCGGCTTCGAGAGATGCCCGTCCATGCCGGCGTCGATGCAGCGCTGACGGTCGCCGGGCAGGGTGTCAGCCGTCAGCGCATGGATCGGCACGCGCTGCCGGTTGAGTTCGCGCTCCGTGGCGCGGATCACCTGAGTGGCCTCGATGCCGTCCATCACCGGCATCTGCAGGTCCATCAGGATCAGATCGAAATCCTGCATGGCTGCCGCGGCCACGGCGGCCGCACCGTCGTTCACCACCATTGCAGGCTGCCCCAGGCGCCCGAGCATCCGCTCGATCAGCGCGCGATTCACCGCGTTGTCCTCCGCGATGAGGATGCGCAGAGCGGTCGCCGACGGCCGCGGCGGCGACGCCGGTCGCGACAGCTCCTTCCGTGCAACGGACTCGCTGGCGGCCCGGACGATGTCGGCGAGGTCGCGCGCATCCACCGGGTAGCGGCGCTGAACGACGGGCGGCGCGTCGTCGCCACCGACCTTCACCGCATTCTGCGTGCTGAGGACAATGAGCCGAGGCGGGAACTCCCCCTCGCCCGATGCCGGCCGCCAGGCCTCGCCCGCGATCGTGCCGGCATCGACGATCCACGCGTCCCATGGCAGCGTCGCCGCCCGGGCCGACTCCAGGGTCGTGAAGTGGCGGGCCCCGATGCCGTGGTATCGGAACAGCCTCGCGAGCGCACGGGCGCGACCGGCGCTCGTGTCCACGATTGCGACCTGATGGGTTTCGTCGGGCAGGGGCGTGGCCGCTTCGCTGTCCGCGTCGAGCGGGATCGCAAAATGAAAGCGGCTGCCTTCACCGGGCGTGCTGTCCGCGGCGAGGCGCCCGCCCATCAGGCCCACCATGCGTGCCGAGATGGCGAGCCCGAGTCCCGTGCCGCCGTACTGCCGCGTGATTGACGCGTCAGCCTGGAAGAACGCCTCGAACAGGCGATCCCGCGTCTGCGCACTCATGCCGATGCCCGTGTCGCGAACGGCGAATCGCAGGCGGGGACCGGAGGCTTCGTCGGCTTCCAGATCGACCGAGACTTCGACTTCCCCCTCGCTCGTGAACTTCACGGCGTTCGACAGCAGATTGAGCAGCACCTGGCGCAGCCGGTTGGGGTCGCCCAGGAGGCGATCGGGGACGTCCTCGCCGGCACTCCAGACGAGCGACAGGTTCTTCGCCTGTGCCGCGATGGCGACCGTGCGGACGCATTGCAGCAGAAGCGTGCGCAGCTCGAAGCCGATGTGCTCGAGATCGAGCTTGCCCGCCTCGAGCTTGCTGTAGTCGAGGATGTCGTTCACGACGTGCAGCAGCGCGTGGCCGCAGCTCTGCGCGGTTTCGAGATAGCCGCGCGTCTCGGGATCCAGGGGGCTGCCCAGCGCGAGCTCCGTGTGGCCGAGGAAGCCGTGGATGGGCGTCCGGATCTCGTGGCTCATGTTCGCGAGGAACTCGCTCTTGGACTTCGCCGCCGCGACTGCTTCGTCGCGGGCCTGCGCCATTGCGGCGTTTGCGACCTCCAGCTCGTCCTGATGCGACTGCAGCGCACGGGTCAGGTCCGACAGCGTGTCGGTCTGCCTGCGCAGGGACAGCGCAAGCGCTGCGGTCCACGCTGCAAGCGCGCTGAGGAGGACCCCGGCGAACACCAGCGACATCGTGCGGAAGTCCCAGCTCACGGTGTCGAATTCCCGGGCCGCCGTGAGGTCGAGCACCCAATGCCGTCCGCCGATGCGGAATCGCACGGTCTGGGAGCGGCGGGCGTCGCCGGCGGCCCGGCCGCCGGCCGCCTGGTCGCTGTCGTAGAGCAGTCCCAGCGCGTCACGGTCCTCGGAGTCGAACACCTGGATCCTGGCCTGGGAGGCCTTGCCACCGACTGTGCCGTGGAGCAGATCCGCCACCCGGAAGGCCGCTGCGACATAACCCACGAGCGCGGCGCGGCGGGCGTCGCGGTTTGCAGGCGTGGACCCGCCGCGGAACACGGGGACGTACATCACGAAGCCGGGAAGCGGCCGGTCGTCGATGACCAGCATGACCTTGCTGGAGATGGCCATCTCTCCGGTGTCGCGGGCGCGCTCCATGGCTTCGCGCCGCACGGGCTCGGAGTACATGTCGAAGCCGAGGGCCTTCCGGTTCACGCCGACGAAGGGCTCGACGAAGGCGATGGTCGTCGACGGCGGGGCGCTGCCGCGGGTCCAGATGTGGAAATCGGGATGGCCGAGCGCCCGGATCCGGGCCTCCATGGCCGATTTCTGCCCGTCCGGCACGAGCGGCACCCACAGAAAGGTCTGCATGCCGGGGAACCGCTGCTCGATCTGCAGGGTGCTGAAGTAGCTGGCCCAGGCGGCACGATCCGTCCCCGGTGTGGCCGACAGCAGTCCGGCGCCGCCGCGTAGAATCTGGGCGTAGGCTTCGATTCGCTGGTCGAGGCGGGTCATGGTGTCGTTCACCACGACGTCGAAGCGCGCCCTGGCCACCCGCTCGGCCTGGGAATCGAGCGACCGCCACACGACCAGCGTCAGCGCCAGCCCGACCGCGAGCACGATCGCGGCGAGCACCTGGGGCTGAAGCCCCTTACGTCGCTGAAATCCCTCGGATTGGTGTTCTGGCTTGTCCTGCATCGTTCGAAAGGTAACGGCAGGAAATCGCGCTTCTGCAGCATTCCGGCGGGTTCCGGCAACCTTCTGGCGCGAGGGCTATCGAACCGGTCCGAACTTCCGAGATCTCCCTTCATGCGTGTTTTGTTCTTCCGTGCCCGCTTCATCGGCTCGAGACTCGCCTCCCTGGCCCTGGCCCTGGCGACCGTCGTTCTGTTCCCCGATTCCGGGCGGGCGGAGCTTCTCGATCCCATGCTCGGGAGCGTGCTGAGCCCCGGCAGTGCGGGACTCGGGGTCGCGATCCGTACGGAGCGTTCCCCCTACAGGGACGTGGCCGCCCGCTACGACGTCCTGCCCTTGTATCTTTACGACGGGGAGCACGTCTACCTCCACTCCTACCGCGCCGGGCTCAAGCTCAAGAAGACCGGCGCCTGGCATGCGGACATGTTCTTCTCCGAGCGCTTCGAGGGCTTTCCGTCCGGTGAGCGGCCCGGGGTGCTTGCCGGCATGGCGACCCGCGAGCCCGGCGTGGATTTCGGCCTCGGATTCCAGTACCTGAAGCCGGGGGGCGCCTACCTCGCGGAAGTCCGGCGCGACATCTCCAACGCCTCGGATGGCGTGGAACTGCGGCTCGGGTACTTCGGGGCCGTCGACGGCGAGCGCTTCTCCCTCTCGCCCTATGCGCTGGTAGCTGTCCGCGACTCCGCCCTGAACGACTACTACTACGGTGTCCGGCCCAACGAGGCGAGACCCGGGAGGCCGGCGCTTTCTCTGGGGTACGGCATCAACCTGATGCTGGGGTTGAACGGGCGCTATGAGCTCACCGAGAACTGGCGCGCGGTCTTCGGCATCGGGGTGACCCGCATGGCGGAGACCATCCGCGACAGCCCGATCGTGGGCAACGACTCGCTGATCTCGCTCTACGCCGGCGCCGTCTACGATTTCCAGCCGGCCCCGCGCAAGCTGGCGGAACGCCCGCCCTTCATCGTGAAGGCGCTGGTGGGCGGTTCCACGGACTGCAACCTGCTGCCCATCCTGTCGCTGCAGTGCTTTTCGCTCGACACGCCGGACCGCACACGGATTGCGGCGATCGAGTTCGGCCAGCGTTTCGTGGAAGGTCTGAACGGCTGGCCCCTCGACTTCGTGGGCTATCTCGGCTTTCTGTACCGCGACGAGCGCGGCTATCAGCCGGACAACTGGCAGCTCAATGCGTACATGAAGGCCTACTACTACGGATTTCCGTGGTCCCACCGCGTCCGCACGCGGGTCGGTTTCGGCGCCGGTGTGTCGTGGGCGGCGCAGGTCCCCTATGTCGAGGTCCGGGACCAGGATGCGAGATCCCGGACGACCTCGAAGCTGCTCAACTATCTCGACCCGAGCGTGGACGTCAACGTGGGAGACATCTTCGGCTCCAGGCGGTGGTCCGACACGTACTTCGGTGTGGGCGTGTCCCACCGGTC
>CAZEDA010000089.1:6756-10693 GCA_964510915.1 uncultured Rhodocyclaceae bacterium
GTCGTGCTGCGCGACCGGGTGGTCGACGGCGGTTCCGTAGTCATCGAGGACGGATGCATTGCAGCGGTCTGCGACGACACCGCCGACGGCGGGACCGTGGTCGATCTCCGCGGCCACTGGCTGATCCCCGGGCTCGTCGATCTTCACTGCGATGCGCTCGAGAAGGAGGTGGAACCGCGGCCCGGTGTGCGCTTTCCCCTTCCGTTTGCCGTCGCGAATGCCGACAAGCGCAACGCGGCGGCCGGCATCACCACCGTCTACCACGCGCTCTCGTTCGCGCAGGACGAACTCGGCATCCGGGACGTGGCGGTCGCGGGTGACATCGTGCGCGCGGTCCACGCCTTCCGCCCCCATGGTCTCGTCGACAACCGGACCCACCTGCGCTACGAGATCACCGATCCGGCCGGCGCACCCGTGATCGCCGCCCTGATCGAAGCCGGGGAGGTGGAACTGGTCTCGTTCATGGACCACTCGCCGGGCCAGGGCCAGTACAGGACGATCGAGGCGTATCGCGACTATCTCGTGAAGACCTACCATCGCGCGCCGGCAGATGCCGAGCGGATGGCCCGCGAGAAGATCGCGACGCGCGCCGACGCCATGCCGCGGGTCGAAGCGCTGGCCCGATGTGCACGCGATCACGGCGTGCGGCTGGCGAGTCACGACGATGACGACGAGAACAAACTGCGGTCCATGGCAGCGCTCGGGGTGAGCGTGGCGGAGTTTCCCGTGACGATCGCGGCCGCGGCGCTCGCGCGGAGCGTGGGCATCGCCACGGTATTCGGCGCCCCGAACGTCGTTCGCGGCGGCAGCCAGTCCGGCGCGGTGAAGGCTGCGGACGCCGTGATGGCGGGTGTCGCGGACTGCCTGTGTGCCGACTATGCGCCGGCAGCAATGCTGTCCGCCGTGTTCCGGCTGCCGGAAGTGTGCGGCATCAGCCTGTCCGATGCCGTGGCCATGGCGTCCGCCAATCCGGCACGGTCGGTCGGCCTGGCCGACCGGGGACGAATCGAAGCGGGGTGCCGCGCCGACCTCGTGGCGGTTCGAGAGATCGCCGGCTGTCCGCAGGCGACTGCGACGTGGTATGGAGGTCGGCTTGTCCACCGTGCTGACTACCGTACGGCGTTCGGCTGACCCTGATCATCGTGCTGGAAAATCGTGCGACAGTGCAGTCTGCCACAGCGTTGCCGAGTTGCGTCGGGGCACCTGAACGCTCCTCGGAGTCGCGCCCGGGTCGACGGGAGTTGCCGAATGGACAGGTCGATCAGTGCGTTACCGCACAAAGCCGGATTCGGCTTGGCTGCACAATACGCATTGACCCGACGCCATCGTCCGATTTTCTTGCTGATAGCGATTGCCGGTTGCCGGGCAATACGCGCATCCTGTCAGGGATCGTTTCTTGCTGCCGCGTGGTCGGAACAGGTGCACTCCCCGGCTGGCGGATGATTGGAAACCGGTCCCGCTTCCACAGGCGCTGCCTTCTCGGCAAGGCCGGACGCCAGGTTTGGAGGTCGTTCCAGCGGACGCAAACTGGCCGAGATCGGGGGACCGCGCAGCACCCAAGACAATGAGTTTTCAGGAGGCCTTACTTGCCCAAAGTCACCTACCCGCCGATGTTCCGTCCGGCAACCGCAGCGATGCTGCTCACGACTGCTCTGCTCTCAGCCTGCGGCGGAGGCGGATCGGGCGGAGGGGCCGCTGTCTCGCCCAGTTTCCCGCTGGGTTCCGCGCCGTCGGCGACGCCGCAGGATCTCACCACGCTGCCGGTGCTGACGGAGGTGCAGGTCAATGCCGTGACCACGGCATCCGTGGAGGTTGGCACTGGATACTTCCTCCCGCTCTCGGTGACACCCCGGATCGGCATCCGCACCCAGGCGGGCGACGTCCAGGAGATCGCCCTGCAGGTGCCGGAACTCGCTGTTGCACAGACCTTCGTCCGCGGTACCTCTCTAGCCACCGACCCGGTGTCCGGTAGTTTCCCATTCAATTGGGCGACCGGATCCCGGACCTCGGGCGTGCAGCAGTTCGAGATCGACATCATCGATCCCGACACGGCGGGACTCCGGTACCACTCCTTCGGGACGTGGGGACGGGATGCCAACAACACGTCGTTCCAGGCTGTCGCGCTCGGCTATCTCACGATCGGTACGCCGACGCTTGGCAGTAGTGTTCCGACCAGCGGAACGGCAAGCTATACAGGAGTGATGAACGCGATCTATACGACCAGCGGCCTGTTCGATGACGTGACCGCGCAGGCGCTCGCCAGCGTCAACTTCGCGACCCGTTCGATCAACTTCTCGACCACGGGCTCGGTCCGTCAGCCCGCTGTCGGCAATCCCGGCAACGCCGTCTTCGCTGCGCCCACCTACAACATGTCCGGTACGCTGAACTACGCCCTGGGGTCGAATGCCATCTCCGGGACAGTGACGACCGGCACTGGCCTCACCGGCACCGTCACCGCCAACTTCTTCGGTCCGACAGCCCAGGAGATCGGAGGCACCTTCGTCCTTCAGGACGGTGGTGCCACGACCCGCATGATGGGCGCCTTCGGCGTCCACCAGTAAGTTCGTCTGACGGATCGGGGCCGCGAGCGCGGCCCCGATCCGATCAGGCCAGCGTGCGGTGGCCGCCCGCAGCGGCCGCGAGGGCTTCCAGCAGGATGCGCATGCCGAGCCGAGAGGTGATGCCCGAGGGATCCCACGGCGGCGACACTTCCGCCAGATCGATTGCCTTGATGGGCGCCGCCGACAGGCGCGAGATGATGCCGATGATCTCGCGTGGCGTCATCCCGCACGGCGTCGGCACTCCAGTGCCGGGTGCGTAGGCTGCATCCATCACGTCGATGTCCACCGTCAGATAGACGGCGTCCACATTCCGCGAAGCGAACGCGACCGCGCGCTTCGCGATCTCCTCCACCCCCAGCGCCCACACGTCCTCCAGCGTGAAGAGGTGGATACCTTTCTCCTTGACGTACGCAAGTTCGGAACGCGGATTCATCCAGCCGCTCGGGCCGATGGTGACGATGTTGTCCGGGTGAAACCCGGCATCCACCGCGCGTGCGATCGGGCAGCAGTGGTTTAGCGTCTCGCCGCCCACGTCAGTGGCGGTATCGAGATGCGTGTCGAAATGGATCATGCCGCAGCGGGCGTACTTCTTCGCGAAGGCGCGTGCCGGACCGATGGTGATGGAATGGTCCCCGCCGCCGATCACGGGGATCACGTCGGCGGCCAGCAGTTCCGCGACGGTCTGTTCCGCTCGAGCCTGGGTGGCGATGGAATTGCCGGGGACGATCGCGATGTCGCCACAGTCCACGATCCGGAAGTGCGCCGAGAGGTCCATGCCGGTGGAGGCGTTGTAGAGCAGGAACTGCTCGCTGGCCTCGCGCAGCCCCTTCGCGCCGAAGTTGGTACCCGTGCGACTGATGCAGGTGCCGTCCCACGGGAAGCCGAGGAAGGCGACCTGCGCACCGGCCTCCCGCAGCGCGGCCGCCTTGGCCGCAACCCGGGGGCGGTTCATGAATGTGCCGAGGGTGCTGGCGTGCAGCGATCCGTCCCACATGGTTTCGTCGACAACGGCTTCGGTGGTCATTCGATTCTCCTCTTTCGTGGATGGATGCGATTCAAAGTGCAGTCAGAAACGAGACGCCATAGACGCCCACGAAGCCCAGTCCCTTGTCCGGGCCGGTGCCCACGTCCATGTCGCCGTGGTCTTCGTTCATCACCCGCGCGACGCGGTACCGGTGGTAGCCCCGTAGGACATTTAGGAACGGCAGAAACCGCTCGGCGTCACCGCCGAAGAGTTCCCGGTTGAGGCGAGGCAACTGGTACCACGGGGCGGCGGGCCGCTCATGGTGGGCGTTGTGGAATCCGAAGTTGAGCACAACGAGGTTCAGGAGACGGCTTCGTCCCAGGGCATTGGAGAACGTATTGCGATGCTCGTA
>CAZEDA010000090.1:0-10647 GCA_964510915.1 uncultured Rhodocyclaceae bacterium
GCTGTCCTTGCCGCCGGACAGGCACACCATCACCTTGTCGCCCGGCTCGATCATGCGGTAGTCGCCGATCGCCTCGCCCACCTGGCGCCTGAGGCGCTTGGCGAGCTTGTTGTCCTCGAGGATCGTCTTGCGATCGCGAACGGTGCTGATGTCCATGGTCCTTCGGTCCGAATCGTTGACGGGGACGGCGACTGGCCGCCCCCTACAGATGCACGCTGCGCCCGCCGTCGACGGCGATGATCTGGCCAGTCACGTACGGGGCGTCTTCCACCAGGAAGCGAACGGCCTTCGCGATGTCATCGGGCTCGCCCACGCGCCGCAGGAGCGTGGTGCTGATGATCCTCTGCCGGGCGAGGTCGTCCGACCACGCCTCGTCCTCCGGCCAGAGGATGGCGCCCGGCGACACGCCGTTGACCCGCACCTCCGGGCCCAGTTCCCGCGCGAGTGACCGCGTGAGAGCCGTCAGGCCGCCCTTGGCGGCGTTGTAGATCACGTAGTTCTTCATGGGCCGGTCGGCGTGGATGTCCACGATGTTGACGATGCAGCCCTCGGTCTTGCGCAGGTGGGGCGCCGCCGCCTGGGACAGGAACAGGGGCGTCTTCAGGTTGGTGCCCATGAGATCCTCCCACTGCTCGTCGGAGAAATCGCCGACCGGGGTAGGGAAGAAGCTCGATGCGTTGTTCACCAGGACGTCCAGGCGCCCGAAGTGGCCGACCGTTTCGGCCACGAGAGTGGGCAGATGGGCCACATTGAGGAGATTCGCCTGGGTGATCGCCACGGACGCCGGACGGATCTCGTTCAGTTCGGCCTGGAGGGCCCGCGCTTCGTTGATGGATGACCGGAAATGCACCATGACCCGGGCTCCCCGCGCGTGCAGCGCACGGGTGATGGCGGCGCCGACGCGCCGCGCTCCGCCGGTGATGAGAACGACCTTCTCCTGCATGGGTGCACGAAGATCACGCGAGGCCGGCCCGCCGCCGGGGAAACTGCTGCCCGGGTGGCGCGGATCGCACGATCACTCCGAATGGGGTTTAATGGCCGCATTCTACGCCACGCCTCCCGAACACCCGCCTTGCGCCCCCGCGGCCCTGCTCCCGATCTCTCCCCCGACGACGAGGCTCTGCGGCACAGCCGGCGCCTCGTGGCCCGTATCCATGACGTCATCGCCGCGGCAGGCGGGTGGATCGGCTTCGACCGCTACATGGAACTCGCCCTGTACGAACCCGGCCTCGGCTACTACGCCGGTGGCAGCACCAAGTTCGGCGGGGCCGGGGACTTCGTCACCGCCCCCGAGATCTCGCCTCTGTTCGGCCGGACGCTCGCGCGGCAGGCCGCCGACATACTCGCCGAGACCGGCGGCGATATTCTCGAGATAGGTCCGGGCACCGGTCGGCTGGCCGCAGACCTCCTCGTGGCGCTGGATAGCCTCGGCGCCCTGCCTCGCCGTTACTTCCTGCTGGAACTGAGCGGCGAGCTTCGGGCAAGACAGGCGGCCACGCTCCGATCCGCCGTTCCTTCGCTGGCGGAGAGAATCGAGTGGCTCGATGCCCTGCCGGATTCGTTCACGGGCCTCGTTCTCGCCAACGAATTGCTTGATGCGGTCCCCGTGCGGGTGTTGACGCGCCAGGAAGACGGCTGGCACGAGTGCGGCGTGAGCTGCAGCGGCGACGGGCTGTGCTGGGCCCTGCGTTCGTTGCAGGACGATTCCCTGCGGCGCGACGCCGAGACGCTCGATGTGCCCCCGCCTTACCGGACAGAGTTCAGCCCCCGCGCGGAGGCCCTGGTCGGCACGCTCGCCTCATGCCTCACGCGCGGCGCCCTCCTGTTCATCGACTACGGCTTCGGACGCAGCGAGTACTACCACCCGCAGCGGAACACCGGAACGCTGATGTGCCACTACCGCCATCACACGATCGACGATCCGTTCCACCTGCCCGGACTGCAGGACATCACCGCACACGTGGACTTCACCCTCATCGCGAATGCCGCGGTCCGCGGCGGCCTGAAGTTCGCGGGCTATACGAGCCAGGCGCATCTGCTCGTGAACTGCGGCATCACCGACGTGCTCGGACAGGTGTCGCCCGAACGGGCCGGCGACTACCTGCCGCTCGCCGCCCAGGCCCAGAAACTCCTCGGTCCGCACGAGATGGGGGAACTGTTCAAGGCCATCGGCTTCACACGTGGTATCGAGCATCCTCTCCGCGGCTTCGCGAGGGGCGACCTTTCGAGACTCCTATGACGCCTGAATTCCTGCGCACGCCCGATTCCCGCTTCGCGAACCTTCCCGGCTTTCCGTATCCGCCGCACTACGCCGAGGCACTCCCCGGCTTCGAAGGACTGCGCATGCACTATGTCGATGCCGGTCCGCGGGACGCCGGCACCGTGTTCCTGTGCGTTCACGGTGAGCCGACGTGGTCGTACCTGTTCCGCCGGATGATTCCCGTGTTTGCCGGCGCCGGACACCGGGTGATCGCACCGGACCTCTTCGGCTTCGGTCGCTCGGACAAGCCCGTGGACGATGCGTGGTACACGTTCGACCGCCATCGCGACTCCCTGCTGGCGCTCATCGATTCGCTGGATCTGCGGGACATCTGCCTCGTGTGCCAGGACTGGGGCGGCCTGCTTGGGCTGACGCTGCCCATGGACCGTGCCGACCGCTTCACCCGGCTGCTCGTGATGAACACCACACTGGGCACGGGAGACGTCCCGCTCACCCCCGGCTTCCTCGCGTGGCGAAAATGGGTGGCCGAGCATCCGGACATGGAGGTGGGAAAGCTCCTGGGCCGGACCTGCCCCCATCTCACGGCGGAAGAACGCGCCGCCTACGACGCGCCTTTTCCGGACGTGCGCCACAAGGCCGGCGTCCGGCGATTCCCGGCGATGGTGCCCGACCGCCCCGACGCCGACGGCGCCGAGCTGTCGAGACGGGCACGGCAATGGCTTTCCGAGTCGTGGCAGGGCCGGAGCTTCTTTGCCGTCGGCATGACGGACCCCGTGCTGGGCCCGCCCGTGATGGCGGCACTGCGGCAGCAGGTCCGGGGCGCACCCGCTTCGATGGAGATCGCCGACGCGGGTCATTTCGTGCAGGAGTGGGGCGGCCGCATTGCCGCATCCGCCCTGGCCACCTTCTTCCCTTACTGATTGCCATCCATGACCGCGAGCGTCTCCCTGCTGTTCGGCGTCCACGCCCACCAACCCGCGGGCAACTTCGCCGCTGTCGTCGACGACGCGCACGAGAAGTCCTACGGCCCGTACCTGCGCACGGTCCATCGCTACCCGGCATTCCGCTTCGCGATCCACTTCAGCGGCTGGCTGCTCGATCATCTGCTCCAGCATCATCCCGCCGACATGGAACTGCTGCGCGAGATGGTGGCACGCGGTCAGGCGGAACTCTTCGGCGGCGGCGACATGGAACCCGTGCTTGCGTCGATTCCGTACCGTGACCGGGTCGGTCAGCTGCAGGCGCTGGGCGACCGGCTGGAGCGCGCCTTCGGGCAGCGCCCCCGCGGCGCATGGCTCACGGAACGCGTCTGGGAGGCAACCGTGGTCCCTGCGCTCGCGGACGCCGGCATCGAGTTCGTGACCGTCGACGACTATCACTTCGTCTGCGCAGGGCAGACGCTCGACTCGCTCACCGGGCACTTCACGACCGAAGAGGACGATCGTCGCCTCGATCTGTTCCCCATCTCCGAGCAGCTTCGCTATCGCATTCCGTTCTCTCCCGCCGACGAGACGATCCGATACCTGGAGTCCCTTGCGGTCGAGGGCTCGCCGGTGTCGGCCATCTACTTCGACGACATCGAGAAGTTCGGCATCTGGCCCGAAACGTATGACTGGGTATACGGGCGCAAATGGCTCGAGCATTTCATCGAAGGCGTGCTCGCCTCGCCGATCCTGTCGCCGGAACACTTCGCCACGGCCCGCGCAGCCACGCCGACACGCGGCATCGTGTATCTGCCCACCACGTCGTACCTCGAAATGGGCGAATGGTCCCTGCCGTCCGCGCGCGCCGATGACTACGCCGCACTGATACAGACCCACAAGGATCAGGGCACCTACGATCGCTTCAAGCCCTTCCTCCGAGGCGGCATCTGGCGCAACTTCCTCTCCCGCTATCCCGAGGCGAACTGGATGCACAAGCGCATGCTCGGGCTGTCCGCGCGCTTCGCATCGTTGCCGGCGAAACAGCGTTCTCCCGAACTGCAGGACCTCCTCTACCGCTCGCAGGCGAACGACGCCTACTGGCACGGCCTGTTCGGCGGCATCTACCTGCCGCATCTGCGCCGCGCCGTGTGGAATGCCTCCGTCGCCCTCGAACGCGAGCTGGATAAAGTGGCCCCGCGCCCGGCCATCGAAACCCGCGATGCAGACCACGACGGTCACGCCGAAGTGTTCGTGCACAACGAGTCTCTGCAGGCGGTGGTGCGCGACGACGCGGATGCGTCGCTCGTGGAGTTGTCGTCGTACGCGCTGTCCCATAACTTCGGTGACACCCTCACGCGACGCAGGGAGCACTACTACCGCCACCTCGATCGCGCGGAGGAAGCGAAGGCGCAGCATGGGGGCATTGCCTCCGCCCACGATCGCGTGGCCTTCCGGCACGAGATCCACCCGGAGGACACCGTCCCCGACTCGCGAGCCCGCGCGAGCTTTCTCGACACGCTGTTGCCAGACGGATCGGCCACGGAAGTGCAGCCGCGCTACGTGCGTGCGACAGGCGACCCGTGCATCTGGTCGGCGACTGCGGACGGAATCTCGATCGAAAAGCGCTATGCGATCGAGGACGCCGTGCTGGTCGTTTCGTACACAGTGACGAGCCGCGGGCCCGCCCGCCTGCGCACGGACATCCATCTCGCCATGCCCAGCTGCGACGGATTCCTAGGGCGCATCGTGCGCGGAACCGAAGTGGCGGGCGGGTTCGGTCAATCGATGCTGCATGGCAGCATTTCCGAGATCGTCCTGGAGGATGGCGTTCTCGGCGGCGCGCTCGCCGTCAGCGCGGTGCCCGCTGCCACCATGCATACGGCACCGGTGCACTCCGTCTCCCAGTCCGAAGCCGGCTTCGAGAAGATCATGCAGGCCCTCGCGGTGACGCTGGAGTGGCCCATCACACCCGGTACCAGCCTCCTCACGGTCCGTCTCGCGGTTCGCGACGGCAAGTCCTGACGCCACCTCGTCGGCCCGCCGTCACTCCCCGCGAAGGCGCCCGGAGTGACGGCGCACGGCAAGGTATTCCCGTCCCGGAACGATTACCAATTGTTGCATCGGAAACACGATGCATCAGAGGGTTGTCCAACGGCAGCAGCGGGCGCATGATTGTTTCGTCGACGTCGAGAAGCGCGAAGACGAGTGGGGTCTGGAACGACTCTGGCTTTTCTCGCATGGCGTGTCGCGCATGCTCTCGACACCAGGCAGTGGTCGTCAACGACCAAGGAGGTGATGCGTCCCGGCACTGTCCGGGGCACGGAAAAGAAATCATTCTGCTGGCTCATGTTTCAAGGGGCACAGGGAGTGCCCGTTTTTCCGAAGTCAGACTCCAAGGAGGATTCACGTATGCAAACTCCGCTGCAGATCACTTTCCGAGACGTGCCGCATTCCGACGCCATGGAGGCGCACATCCGGGAGAAAGCCGCGAAGTTGGAGTCGCTGTTCTCGCCGATCATGGCGTGTCACGTGAAAGTCGAACTCCCGCACAAGCACAAGCACCAGGGCCGAAATTTCTGCGTCAGTCTGGACATGCGTGTCCCGGGCGCGGAACTGGTCGTGAACCATCACAGACATGAGGATGCCTACGTCGCGTTGCGCGACGCATTCGACGCCGCCAAGCGGCAGCTCGAGGATCATCACCACAAGGTTCGCGTCGCCGTGAAGCATCAGCAAAGCGGCCGCGCCGTCATGGCAGCTGAACTCGCCGCGGCAGAATTCGCGGCCGAATCCGCCGCCGACTCCTGAGACCTGCCCGCACCCGCGGGCACTCGACGGGGAGCCTCGACCGACGCATCCCCGCAACGCAACCGATGGCGGCCCATGAGGCCGCCATCGCGCTTTCAGGGCTACGGCACGGATTGCCTCCGGAAGGTCCGATACATCGTCGGCGAACTGCGGCGATAATGCGATCGTCGCATCGGAGGACAGTCATGACCCAGAGAAAGAAGACGCCGGAGGAACTGCGCTCCAACCGCTGGTACGGCCCGCAGGATCTGCGCAGTTTCGGCCACCGCTCCCGCACGCTGC
Organism: uncultured Rhodocyclaceae bacterium; assembly: GCA_964510915.1. Taxonomy (GTDB): domain Bacteria; phylum Pseudomonadota; class Gammaproteobacteria; order Burkholderiales. The sequence goes on from CAZEDA010000090.1 coordinate 6,235, forward strand.
AGATGGGCTACTCGCACGAGGACTACAAGGGCAAGCCCGTCATCGCCATCCTCAACACCTGGAGCGATGTGAGTCACTGCCACTCGCACTTCAAGGAGCGCGTGGAAGACGTCAAGCGCGGCGTCTGGCAGGCAGGGGGATTCCCTCTGGAGATGCCGGCAATCACGCTGGCCGAAGTGCTGCAGAAGCCGACGACCATGATGTATCGCAACTTCCTCGCGATGGAGACCGAGGAACTGCTGCGGTGCTATCCGGCCGACGGCTGCGTGCTGATGGGCGGGTGCGACAAGACCGGGCCGGGCCTGATGATGGGCGCGCTCAGCATGAACCTTCCCACCATCTTCGTGCCTGCGGGGCCGATGCTCACCGGCCGCTGGGCCGGCAAGACCCTGGGCTCCGGCTCCGATGTCTGGAAGTACTGGGATGAACTGCGCGCCGGCAACATCACGCAACGCGACTGGAAGGAGATCGAGGAAGGCATCGCGCGATCCCCGGGCACCTGCATGACGATGGGCACTGCCTCGACGATGACCAGCGTCATCGAGACGCTGGGCTTCAGTCTGCCGAACGCGTCCGCCATCCCGGCACCGGATTCGAACCATCCGCGCATGGCGTCGCTCAGCGGTCGCCGCATCGTCGACATGGTGTGGGAAGACCTGAAGCCGCGGGACATTCTCACGACGCGTTCCGTCGACAACGCGATCAAGGTGCTGATGGCGCTGGGCGGCTCCACCAATGCGCTGATCCATCTCGTCGCGATGGCCGGACGCGCCGGCATCGGGATTCCGCTGGAGCGCTTCGAGGAGATCGGCAGGGCAAGCCCCTACCTCGTGAACATGCGTCCGGCCGGCAAGTACCTCATGGAGGACTTCTACTACGCCGGTGGTCTGACGGGATTGCTGGAAGGCATGCGCGACATGCTGGACACGGGCGAACTCACCTGCACCGGCCGCACGATCGGCGAGAACATCGCGGGTTCGCGCATCTACAACGACGACGTGATCCGCACCCCGGCCAACCCCATCCGTCCCGACGGCGGCCTTGTCGTGCTGCGGGGCAATCTCGCCCCCGACGGCGCGGTGATCAAGGCCAATGCGGCGGACCCCAAGCTGCTCAAGCACACGGGGCGCGCCATGGTGTTCAACGACTACAACGACATGGCAGCGCGGATCGACTCTCCGGATCTCGATGTCGACGCCGATTCGGTGCTGATTCTTCGCAACGCGGGTCCGCTGGGCGGACCGGGCATGCCCGAGTGGGGCATGCTGCCGATCCCCAAGAAGCTGCTGAAGCAGGGCGTTAGGGACATGGTTCGCATCTCGGATGCGCGCATGAGCGGCACGAGCTACGGGACCTGCGTGCTGCATGTGGCGCCGGAGTCATGGATCGGCGGGCCGCTCGCCCTGGTGCGCACAGGGGACCTCGTCGAGCTCGACGTACCCGCGCGCACGCTCACGCTGAAGATTTCCGACGAGGAAATGGCGCAGCGCAAAGCCGCGTGGAAGCCGAATCCGCCGCGATTCACCCGCGGCTACGGCGCGATCTTCAGTCAGCACGTGTCACAGGCCAATCGCGGCTGCGACTTCGACTTCCTCGAGGGCACCGACCCGACGGCGGAGCCGGAGATTCACTGACGGCACGGTCCCCGCGCTCAGCGGGGGCCGTACACCTCGCGCATCGCGGCCTCGAGCGCCTCCACGGCATCCATGGAGAGACGATCGATGCCCGCGGCGCCGGCGCGACCTCCACCCTGAAAGCGCGCCGCCACGTCCGCCGCCCCGCGGGGTTCGGTCAGGGGTGCCCGGATGCTCACGGTGTAGTACCCATCCAGCGGCGTCAGTACCGCATGGGCACGTTCCGGTGACTTGCGCGCCAGCGCATGCGCCAGCGTGCCGGACACCCGTCGCGACCAGGGCTCGTCCGGCAGGACGATGACTGCCACGCCCTCCATCGCACTGTGCGGCGCGACGGCCAGCGCTTTCGCCATGTCGTCCTCCATCGCGACTTCCAGCGTAGTCATCGCTCCGTCCTCGCGGGCGAAGGCGAGCGGATCCGGATAGGCACGCATGCGCCGCGACAGATCCTCCGGATCGAACAGCAGTTCCGGCACTCGGGTGCCATAGGCGTTGTAGTTGAGGCACTGCCCCAGCCTGCGCAGGACGTCGGTGTCATCCCGGCTGAAGCCGGACGCCTCCGCGAGCGCCTGCGCCACAGTACCCAGGTTGTCGCCGAACGCTCCCGTGATCGCCCAGGCGCGCTGCGCGCCGTTCAGATGCCGATCCACCAGCAGGCTGGTGCAGACGGCCGCATCGGTATCGATGTGGGACACGAAGGCCGGATGCTGCGGAATCTCGCCCGGGGAATGGTGATCGAACCACGTGATGCTCGCGCCGGCGGCCAGCGCCGCGGTCGCGGCAGAGGCATTCCGGGCAAGGGAAATGTCCAGCACCGTGAGCACGTCGCCAGACGCGGGCCTTACCCGGGCGAGGAGCCCGATGTCGCGCTTCACGCCGGTGACGAGTGTCGCCTGCCGGGGCTCCGTCAGACGCAGCTGCTGCAGGGCGCAAAGCCCGTCGGCGTCGCCATTGAAGATGTCATAAAATTCCATCGATCTCTCTGAGAGACTGCGAAACAATGCGTAGCGGGTGACGGCATCGCCGATGCAACATCCGCACGCAAGCGGTCATCGACGAGATCCCCACCCCATGACGCGCACCCCCGACTCCCCGGCACGTCCTTCTGCCCTGCTGCAATTCGCCACGGTAGGGTACGTGGGGATCGTTCTCATTGCCAGCCTTTACCCCTTTGCGGGAGGGCGCGTGCCGGACCCGCGCTGGCTGTGGTCGCAGTTCACGGAATGGCCCCGGTACTACACCTACACCGACATGGTGATGAACGTCGGGGCCTACGTTCCGCTCGGCATTCTGGTCGCCCGATGGCTCGCGTACCGGGCCGGCATGGTGCAGGCCGCAGGCTACGCCGTGATGACGGGCATCACGCTTTGCGTCTGCGTGGAGTTCGCGCAGGCCGGCATGCCCACCCGCGTCCCGTCGGGTCTCGATGTCTTCTGCAATTCGACCGGCACGCTCATCGGCGCCTGGCTTGCCCTGCTCATGGGCACGCGCCGGGAGGAAGGCGGCGCGCTGGACGTCTGGCGGAACGCGCAGGTCGGGCCGGGCATCAGCGGCGATGCGATGCTCCTGCTGCTCGTGCTCTGGGTGGTGGTGCAGTTCAAGCCGGACCACTGGCTCTTCGCGGTCGGCGACGTGACCCACCGCTCCCTGTCTCCGGGCATCGCGGCCGTGCACGCCCAGTACAGTTCGTTCGAGACCGCGATCGCGGTCGCGGGGACGATCGCTCTGGCCGCCGCCGTCGGCACGATCGCAAGACATCGCCGCTGGACGTGGTTCCTCCTGCTGCTGCTGGCCGGCCTGATCGTCCGCAGCCTGGCCAGTCTGCTGTTCTTCCGGGGCGGCACGTTGGTCCTCTGGATGACGCCGGGCAATCTCACCGGCCTCGCCATCGGCGTCGTGGCCGCCTACGGTGTCTCGCGCCTGCCGGCCAGCCTCGCGCGTCCGATCGCGATCCTGGCCATCGTCGCCACCGCCGTTCTCGTCAACGCGGTTCCTGCTGCAAATGCTTCGCAACCCGTTCCGGTGGAGCTCTGGCGACAGAGCCATCTGCGCAGTGTCGCGGGTGCGGCACAGGCTCTCGCGGTGCTGTGGCCGCTGCTCGCCGTGCTGGCCGCAATCCCCCGCCGCTCGGGGCCGGGCTAGAATCGCAGGGTCTCCACTTCGGGCGACGCACTCACAGTGACGGCGCGGCCAAGCATGAGCTACTACGAACGACACATCTTCTTCTGCTGCAACAAGCGCGACGACCCCAACCGCGCATGCTGCGCCACCCACGATGCCGCCGAGATCCGCGACTACGCCAAGGCCAAGGTCAAGTCCCTCGGACTGGCGGGAAAAGGGAAAGTCCGCGTGAACATGGCGGGCTGCCTGGACCGTTGCGAGGAAGGGCCCGTGATCGTCGTCTATCCCGAGGCCGTCTGGTACACCTACGTGGACCGCAGCGACGTGGACGAGATCATCGAGGAGCATCTGGTGAACGGCCGCGTCGTCGAGCGGCTGCGGCTCGGATGATTGCCGGGGCCGAACGCCACCTCATCGCGGGACCGTCGGGGAATCTCGAAGTCTCGGTGATCGCGCCGGCCGGCGAGCCCACCGGCATCGCGCTGGTCGCGCACCCGCATCCGCTCTACGGCGGCACGATGGAGAACAAGGTCGTGCAGACCCTCGCGCGGGCCCTGTCCGGCCTCGGAAACGAGACGTGGCGCGCCAACTTCCGCGGCGTGGGTGAGAGCGAAGGCACCTACGACGACGGCCGCGGCGAACTCGACGACTTCCGTGC